>JBDSJW010000440.1:0-4633 GCA_039917235.1 Kapaibacterium sp. (SeqCode)
TGCGCGATAAACTTGCCCCCAACGTCACCGGCGTCCTGCTGATCCTTCTCTGCGTGGTCGATCTCTTTATGTTCGGCATGGGGCAGAACGATTCCAAGACCAACCCGGAGCAGGATCTCTATCAGAAGAACGACGAGCAGTTTGCGCAGCTCAAGGCGGCGCCGCCGGATAAGATTTTCAGGGTGAAGATGCGGGAGGCCGGCGCGATGCTGATGCAGCGGAACCAGGGGCCGTACAGCAACATCATGCTCTACGAGGGATACAATCCGCTCCTCCTCCTCCGAAGGGTTCCCCCCGCGCCGACCCCGGAGGCGGCCTACGATCTTCTCGATATCCGCTACGATGTAAAGATCGATTCCGTGCATGGGCAGGCCGGGCTTGCCGAGCGGACCACCGCCTACCCGCATGTCCGGATGCTCTACAACGCGCAGGTGACCGATACCGCCAGCTCCCGCCAGCTGATGAAGAGCGGCAGGGTGGATCTGGCGAAAACCGTGGTGCTTGAGGAAGATCCCGGCGTAAAGCTGGACGGCACCGGCACCGGCCAGGCAAAGCTGACGAAGTACGATGCCAGCGAAATCCAGGTGGGGGTCACCACCGACAAGCCAGGCATTCTGGTGATGAGCGAGATCTGGTACCCGGCATGGCATGTCTCCATCGACGGCGCCCCGGCGAAGCTCCTTACCGCCGATTACTCGCTCCGTGGCGTGGCGGTGCCGGCGGGAACCCATACGGTGGTCTTCCGGTTCGAGTCATCAGCGTTCAGGACCGGCATGTGGGTGACGCTGGTGACGTTTGTGATGGCGCTTGGCGGCGTTATCGTCACGGGGCTTGCCCGCCGTTCCGGGAGGAAGACGGGGGAGCCGGAGGCGTCGCCGGCCGGGGATGCCTGAGCAACGCATCGTGCAATCGGTTCCTCTGTTGCCGATTATTGCATTCGGCGCGCCGAAGAAGGGACGAAGACATCTCTTCATGTCGTATTTTTGCCCGCTTATGGGAATGCCGGCCCCGCCATTCGCGCTAGAGTGGGGATTGCCGTCCCCGCTCCTGTCAACCTCGTCTCCCTTGTAGAATCCGATGGGCCTTTTCAACTCCCTGATATCGAACGTTCTCCCGTATGCTCCCAAGGCGATGGTCCGCATCGTCGCCAAGAAATATATCGCCGGGGAAACCTTGAACGACGCCATGCGGATGGTGGCGACGCTGAACGCCGAGGGGGCGATGGCGACCATCGATGTGCTTGGCGAGTTCGTTGAGCGCTCCGATGTGGCGAAACAGGAGACGGAGACATCGGTGAAGGTGCTTGAGGAGATCACCCGCCGCAAGCTGAACTCCAACCTTTCGGTAAAGCTCACATCGCTGGGGCTCGGGATCGATACGGAGTTTGGCTACAACAACCTCAGAAGGGTGGTGGCGCGCGCGGCGGAGCTTGGCAACTTCGTCAGGACCGACATGGAGAACTCCCCCTACACGGACAGGACGATCGAGCTACAGCAAAGGATCCGAAAGGAGTTCCCGAACAATGTGGGGATCGTCCTCCAGGCATATCTCCGGCGGACCGAGGATGATATCAGGTTGCTGGCGCCCGAGGGGACCAGCTTCCGTCTCTGCAAGGGGATCTACGTGGAGCCGGAGGCGATAGCGTTCAAGGGGAGGGAGGAGATTCAGCAGAATTATCTCAAGTGCCTTGAGCTGATCTTCGATCATGGCTGCTATGTGGGGATTGCCACGCACGACGATGTGCTGATCGACGGGGCGCGGAGGATTATCGCGCGCCGGGGGCTGAAGCCGGATCAGTACGAGTTCCAGATGCTTCTCGGCGTCCGCGAGGCGAAGCGTCGCGAGCTGATAGCGCAGGGGCACCGGCTGAGGGTCTATGTGCCGTTTGGTCAGGATTGGTATGGATATTCCATCCGTCGCCTCAAGGAAAATCCCGCTGTTGCAGGCCATGTGTTTAAAGCTATTTTTACCGGAGATTGATCCGTACGCCTCCGGCCCGGAGGTCTTCTCCGGCGGGGACAGTTCAAACGTCCCCATCCCCCGGCGCATCGGGTCGTGACCGGCCATCTCCGCCGGGCGCTGACGACGCTTCCATCAAATATCAAAAGCATAGCAATTATCATGGATGTTAAAACGATCCTCAATTCCGCCGAAGAGGTGATGAAGAAAGCCATCGATCACTGCCATATCGAGCTTGCAAAAATTCGAACAGGGCGGGCATCCTCCAACCTCCTCGACTCGATCAGGGTCGAATATTATGGTGATATGGTCCCCCTCTCGCAGGTGGCAACCGTCTCCACGCCGGACGCAACCATGATCCTGATTCAGCCGTGGGAGAAGAAGCTGGTGCCGGCGATCGACAGGGCAATCCAGGCCGCCAACCTTGGCATGAACCCCACCAACGACGGCAATGTGATCCGTCTGCCGGTCCCCCCGCTCAACGAGGAGCGCCGCAAGGAGCTTGCAAAGGTCGCCAAGCGCGTTGCCGAGGAATCACGCGTGGGGGTCAGAAACGCCCGGCGCGATGCGATGGATGAGCTGAAGAAGGCGGAGAAGGACCAGCATATGAGCGAGGATACCAGGAAGGGGGGGGAGGCCGATGTGCAGAAGCTGACCGACAAGCATATCGCGGAGATCGACAAGCTGGTGGCCGACAAGGAGCAGGATATCCTCTCGGTCTAAATCGCCCCGGGGCGATATGAACCCATGCACGGCGGCGCGGATCATCTCCTGATGCGTGCCGCCGGTTCGATATCATACTTGAACAGTCTGAGCATCGGAAGTAATTCAACAGTCTGATAAACGGAGCATCTTCCAGCACGGAATCTCCATCTCTCAACCATATCCCATGCCCGCCGGACAATGAAGCTGCCCCCGGAATACACGCAGGAGCTGGATGACGCAATCTTTCGGCATGGAGAGATGAAAGGGCGCATTACAACGTCTCTATCCGTCCTCACCGATGCCCTGCTCGAACTGAACGCGCTCGAGCTCTACTACCAGAAGCCCGTGTCGAAGTCGATAGCCCCGGCGGAGATCGAGGCGCTCCGCGGAAAGCTTACATCGATCAAGGAGCTGCTGCGGGAGATCATCATGAGCGGGGCGACGTAAACGATTATTTATTACCAGCTATGGAAAACGAAATAACCAATGGCGCCACTCCCGGCGATCTGGAACATCACAAGGTGATCATCATCGGGTCAGGTCCGGCCGGATATACCGCGGCGATCTACGCCTCGCGCGCCAACCTCAGCCCGGTGGTCTACGAGGGGGAGAAGTGGGGCGGCCAGTTGATGATCACAACCGAGGTGGAGAACTATCCCGGGTTTGAGCATGGGATCATGGGGCCGGAGATGATGCCGATCTTCCGCAAACAGGCGCAGCGCTTCGGCGCCGACTGCCGTCCGCAGAATATCGAGACGGTCGATCTCTCGAAGTATCCCTTCTTGGTCCGCACCGATCGCGGCAAGGAGCTTACGGCCGATACGCTGATTATCGCAACCGGCGCCAACGCCAAACTCCTCGGCATCCAGTCGGAGTCCGATTTCATGGGCTACGGCGTCTCCGCCTGCGCCACGTGCGATGGCTTCTTCTTCCGTGATCAGGAGGTCGTGGTTGTCGGTGGCGGCGATACGGCGATGGAGGAGGCAAATTACCTGACGCGATTCTGCAAGAAGGTGACGCTGGTCCACCGTCGCAACGAGTTCCGCGCGTCGAAGATCATGACCGATCGTGTCCTGGGCAACCCGAAGATCGAGGTTGTCTACAACGCCAACGTGGTGGATGTCCATGGCGTCACCGAGCCGGCGCGGCGCGTAACCGGCGTGACGCTTCGCGATACCGTGACCGGCGAAACCCGCCTCTTCCCGACCGACGGGCTCTTTGTCGCGATCGGCCATAAGCCGACCACGGAGATCTTCGCCGGGCAGATTGAGACGGACACCAACGGCTACATCGTCACGAAGGGGAAGAGCAGCTACACCAGCGTGGATGGCGTCTTTGCCTGCGGCGACGTGCAGGACCACACCTACCGCCAGGCGATCACCGCCGCCGGCTCCGGCTGTACCGCCGCGATCGACGCCGAGCGCTGGCTGGAGCTGAAGGAACATGAGAATCAGCACAAGCCGTTTGTGGCGATGTCGGCGTAGAAGAATCTGGACTATCCATCGGTATTTGCGGGGGAGGCGTTCGGTCTCCCCCGTTTGGTAACGGGAATGCCGGGATTGAAATCGCGCATCATCAACCAGCCCATCATGCTCAATATCATTTTCTTCGTTCTGCTCCTGGCGATTGCCATCTACCTTGTTCGGAGGAAGGACCGGGATCATGCGTATGCCATGGACCAGGAGGGGAAGGAGCCGCCATATGCCATGAATCAGGACATCAGCGACACCGTGCGGTCGCCCCAGATACCGGCGATGGTTAAGCTGCTTGCCGAGGAGAAGGTGGAGGGGGCATTTATCGTGATCATCTTTATTCCCTCCGGCGGATCGAAGAAGGATGTTGTCAACATTTACTATTCGTTCAGGAACGGGAGCGTGGGGATGGAGTGGCCGATGATCGCCGAACGGAATATCGCCGACGCGGCCGCGATTGCGGATTTCGTAGAGGCGCGGGGATATTCGTTTATCAC
>JBDSJW010000441.1:0-7730 GCA_039917235.1 Kapaibacterium sp. (SeqCode)
TCCTGCTTCTGCTCCGCGGACAGTGCTTCAATAAATTTCATCGAATGGGCTTCCTCTCATTGTTGCCCATAAGATACCTCTTTTATTCTGTTCGATTATTTACCCCCAGGTACTTATCACCGCGCCGGGCGCCGGACATATCGCGGATATTCTCCGCAATACATCCGGCTCCGCGGATGGCATTATCCCCTTCTAGGCCTTCTCTCGCGCCGGAAGGGGAGTAGCCATGATTTCCATCAGCAACTCCAGTCGCGACGGGCGCGAGAGAAGCGTGACGAGGTTCGGTATGGCGTAGTAATCGCCGGTGAAGGCGAACGTATCCACCTGAACCCCCTGAACCCGCAGCTGCCGCTCAATCTGCCCGGTCGTTGCGCCGATCTTCACGATGATCACATTCGGTGTCACGCCGAGCGCCGAGCAGTAGTTCGTGTAAACTTCGGCGAAGTACGGGCCGGAGTTCTCACCTTCGTCGGTGACGATGATGATCTGCTCCACCCGCTCTTTCCCGACCAGCATCGCCTGCAACGGCGCGCCGATGCTGGTTCCGCCTCCCGCGTTGATCCCTTTGAATGCCCGGTCCCAGTCGCTCAGATCAGCACCGGCAGCCGTGATCCTGTACGGGAGCGTATCGAATGCGTAGACAAACAGCCCCGCCTCGCAGACGCCGGAAATGGTGGCCGCAAGCTGCTTTCCCAGTTCGATCGCCCGCGTCATCGATCCCGATTTATCCACCAGCAGCGCGGTGCTTCTGGCGATCCGTCCGCGGCTCCTGACCTGATCATCCGTGACCTGCTCAAGCTTCGCCACGGTATCAGCGTCCAGATCACCCGCATCGGCCGCGACCCGTGCCTTGAAGGCGGAGACACGGCTGGAGGTGCGCGCCTGCTCAAGCTTGGCATAGAGCAGAGCCTTTACTTCCGGGTGATCGAACGCGCCGCGCGACTTCAGCGAGGAGACATTATTGATCGCCTCCTGCGGCGTCATCGCATCGATAAGGGCCGCGAGAACCGCGGGCGTCACATTCCGAACCGCGCCGACAGCGACGGTGTAGGGAATGCGATTGGCGACGATCAACTCCGCCTGCTCCGCCGGGTCGGAGGCGTTGGCAAGTCGCTTCAGGGCATGCGCCAGACTTCCATCCGGCGGAGTTCCCTTGAAGAGAATCGCATCGGCACGCGCACCCGGCTTGATGTGCAGGGTGGCGTAGAGATGCTTCATCGCCTTCCGTCCTCTGATCGCGGCACGATCGAAGAACGCCGGGTTGCTTTCCCGCTGGCTCAGGTAATGCGCCACCGCGGTCCGCGCCGAACGTGGCATCTTTCCACGATGCTTTTTCATAAAGTCAACGATACGCGCCACCTGATACGGAGGAAACTCCTGCAACATCACAAAACCAGCCTCCCGATGTTCCGGGCTGCCGCTCGCAAGCAGGTTGCCGACCAGCACTTCCTTGTGATCGCGGAGATCGCCATTGCGCTGATACCAGACCGCGAGATGGCCGTAGAAAATGGGGTCGATTGTCACAAGCTCATCATGGAGCTTCGACACCGCTTCAAGCTTCCGCTGAGGATTGGTGAGGAAGCTGTTGAGCATGTCGAGCCGGAGGTCGCGCTCGAAAGTGTTCATGATATTCACCGTGAAATTATTCATCGTAAAAAATTCCTTCTTCACATCATGGAAATGGCCGGAGCAATAATCAGCCACCAGCCATTCCCACGATGCCGGAACCACGGAGTGTTATCATCACCGCAATTCCATTCGATATGTTCAGCCGCTCACCCCTTCACGCAAACCACCTGCTTGAGCGTATGAACAATCTCCACAAGATCCGACTGCGCCGCCATCACGGCGTCGATGTCCTTGTACGCAGCCGGCGTCTCGTCGATCACCTCCGCGTCCTTCCTGCACTCGACACCGGTGGTTGCCAGTTCATGATCAGCGACGGTAAACCGGCGCTTTGCCTCGGTCCTGGACATTGCCCGGCCGGCGCCATGCGAACAGCTATGAAACGATTCATTATTCCCCTTCCCCCGCACGATAAATGATCGCGCCCCCATGCTTCCGGGGATAATTCCAAGGTCATTTTTACGCGCCCTGACCGCTCCCTTCCGGGTCACGAACACTTTTGCGCCAAAATGATTTTCGATCGACACATAATTGTGATGACAGTTGATCACTTCCATATCGGCCGTGAACGGTGGAACGCTTCCGCTCCTCGTCACCGCCGCAATCACATTCGTCATCATCAATTGTCGATTTGCCATCGCGAAATCCTGCGCCCAGTGAACCGCCGATACGTAATCATCGAAATGGTCCGATCCCTCAGCAAAATACGCCAGATCGCGATCCGGCAGATTGATAAACCAGCGCTGCATATCCTTCTGCGCCAGCTCGATAAAGAACGTTCCTATCCGGTTGCCGACACCGCGCGATCCGCTATGGAGCATAAACCAGACGCGCTGATCCTGATCCAGACAGACCTCGATAAAATGATTTCCGGTGCCGAGCGTGCCGAGATGTTCGGCGTTTTTTCCACGGTCGAGCGCGGGAAATTTCCCGATGATCGCGTTATAGCCGTTCTTCAGCCCCATCCAGACATCGGCATGCGCGTCCGGGAGATTGCGCCATGCGCCACGGTCATTCTTCCCGCCGTTGTCGGTACGCCCATGCGGGACGGCCGCCTCGATGGCGCTTCGAATGCCGAAGAGGTTGTCCGGCAGATCGCTCGCGGTAAGCGTGGTCCGCGCCGCAATCATGCCGCAGCCGATATCGACACCGACGGCGGCCGGTATAATCGCCCCCTTCATCGGGATGACGCTGCCGACGGTTGCGCCCTTTCCGAAATGAACGTCGGGCATCGCGGCCACATCTTTATGGATAAATGGCATGCGGGCGATATTCCGCAACTGCTGCTCCGCCCCCTTCTCCACCGGAACCCCACGGGTCCAGCTTTTGATGGGGACTCCGCCTTCCTGCGTTATTACATCATAGTTGCTCATCGTACGCATTTCCAGTTATTGGTAAATGATTTCAACCCACGTTCCGGCGCGACCGCACCTGACTGTACTACATTAATTATGGAACGATCGCGCCGGATATACGAATCATCATAATGGTATCAAGCCATTCGATATCATCGATATAATTATCAGTGCCGCGCAAGTCGAAGGGGCTTTGTTGCCCTGGCTTCGCGTTCTAACCAACTGAACTATACCCGCCCGGCCGTTTCCGGCATAAGCGCGCAACGGGACTTGAACCCGTGCCCTCGAAGGTGAATAGGTATGTAAGCCCCTTCCATCAGGGCGCGGCACCATGATTCAATTGTCAATCAGAGTTTTTCTCTCACATACAGCCGTCGTGATATCAATTTGCTCGATATCATCGATATAATTATCAGCGCCGCGCAAGTCGAAGGGGCTTTGTTTCCTGGACCACGGCTCTATCCAGTTGAGCTATACAGACAGCGCTGTTGCCAGCACCGGCCTGCAAACGGGATTCGAACCCGTACCTGCGGTTATACGGTATGTAAGCCCCAGCAATCGGGGCGCGGCACTGCGTTTCAGTTATTGAACAATATTCTCCATTCGCGCAAGTTGACCGTGCAATTCATTCAATTGCGTTTGACCGCTCCGCAACGCCAGCCCGAAGGCGGACGGCGGGATTCGAACCCGCGAACTGCTACCAGAAAGTATGTATGCCCGATCCGTTAGGGCGCGAGGGAAAAATTATCATGTATCATATTCCGATATCCCTCTCCGTGCAAGTCCGTCAGGCCCTTTGGCAATTACTGCGTCTGCCAGTTCCGCCACATCCGCCGGGGGCGTATGGCGGGATTCGAACCCGCACGCCATAGGAGAGTATGCATGCCCATCATATGAGGGCACGGAGGAGATATCGGAATTTCATGGCTCCACGCCTTTTCATCGTATCATTTCATCGGTATATGCTTATCCGTAGACCGCTTCCGGCCGGATGATGATATCCCCGGACGGCCGCCGATCGATCACATGGAAATCCAGATGTTTCGCTTCGGTCTCCAGAAAAACTGCCACGCGCTCCCTGATCTCCCTATCGCTCATACCGGCGACAATGCCGGCATCCCGTTCGCCGAGGTCGTAGGAACGTCCCTCAAATCGAATGTGAATCATGGTTATTCTCCTTATTCATCGCATTTATTGACATCATTGAATTCAGATACCCCATCAATGAAAAGCGCCCACCGGACTGAGTCAGGTGGGCGCTTTTCAGGCTCATATAGATCCGGCGTATCAGGCCGACCCACCTCTGGTTGTAGTGAAACTGCGATCATTCTTTTTCAGGAGCATACCACACCTATCCTCAGGTCGGACGACCTGAAGCAGCGCCCATTCATGGGCTGCCGATGGAGTGTGATATATATAAACGTTTTTCATATTTCCCTGTTAAACACGCACCAGATCGCTAATGTTACATCGGCGAAAAATAATTTCTTCACCTCTATATATCCGGCGAATATTTACGATTAAAAAAAGTAATTCATCGAACCATCTTCATCCCGCGCAAGTTCGACAGGCAACCTTTACTGGTGCTCTACCATTTGGAGCTACAGGCCCATATGTCATTGCCGGTATAGTTATCACCAGCGTTGTGGACCCGAAGGGATTCGAACCCTCAACAACCCGCGTTTAAGCGAACGTATGTATGCCTTTCATGTTAGGGCGCGGAAACAAGATATAGTCTCGAAATCGGCTAAAATAGCCTAAAAACGAAGAGCCCGCCGTGCTTTCTTCAGCAGGTGGGCTCTTGAATCGTTCAGATTCAACGGCTGTTTATGCCGTCCCACCTCCTAGCTTCTCATCATCATTTCCATAGCGCTTGCCGACAAACCTGCCCGGCATATGAATGCCACAAAGGTCTGATAGCTCGAATGCCGGCTGTGCTATGGATGTCGAAAAGCTCATTGAAGGAATAAAGTTTATGACTGACTGGCTTATAAACACAAAGGTATGGGAAAAGGTTACACAGAGTCAAGCAATAATTACGCATGGCGATAAATTAATTTTTCTCCTGAAAAATCGTGCTGCTGGAAACAGCGTATGTGCTTATCGGGTAATCACGTTCCAGATGATCTCCGCAAGTGTGACGTACGCGTTCCCCATTTCATCACCACGGAGGAAATGGACGGCGCTTCCGGGGCTTCCTATGAACGGCCGGAGAACCCACCCCATCTGGATTCCAACGAACACATAGAGCAGCCCCCACAACTTGATCAGCCTTCCGTGCATGGCATCCCGCTCGATCAACTGCCGATAGTTCTCCCGAATACGGAGCTGCGCGCCGATTGTCGCAACGGCGAACATCAGGCCGTTGAAAAGAATTCCGGTCGGATAATCGCCGTTCGACATATACCAGAGAAGCGTAAGGGGTGCCAGCCCTCCAAGAATAATCGACAGCCCCGCTTGCGTTTCTGTCAGCGCACTGATCACCCTCATAAAATCCCCACGAAGTCCCGCAAGCGTATTAAGCACGAAAAATATCGGCAGGCTGAGGAGGAATGTCGCCGTCAGAAACAGCGGGACTTTTATCGCCGAATAGAGCACCTGCAACCATTCGCGGTCAAGTCTGGAACCAGGGGCGAATAATCCCATGCTTCCCATCACGCCGCCGTAGATCATGATAAACACCAGCATGATAATCCCCTGACGCATCAACCGTCGGGAGCCGCCATCGGAAATATCCGGCCGGTTTCCCCGCAACGTCTCATCGATCAGCATCAGATACCCGCGCATAACGCTCTCCGATAATTAGAATTAACTAGCATCCTATTCCGACAGTTTCCGTATCGTCCGACCTTGATTATTCCGGGACGCTGTTCATTATCGGGGGATATGACCTCCCCCGATATTCATCTGGACGACGTCCTTCAACAATCTGTCAAAGCACTTTCCCGATCGCGTTCAGCACAGCCTCAAAAAAGCTCGATCCCCGCGGGCCGAACCAGTGGAATGTCTGCACTCCATCGCCGATAAACGGGCGCATCACCCAGCTCAATTGCGCGCCGACAAGGCCGAACACCACAACCCAGACGCGGAAAATCATCTTCACCTTTGGATCGGAAGCCCCCACATTGCTACGCTTCCGCTGCGGCCTGTTCGGACGATACTGTCCGGTCCCCCGCGCAATCAGCACATCCGCGGTCTCTGTTTCCGTCTCGGTTTCCGCCGTTGCCCCGTTGGCCTCATTATGGCGGACATCGCCGTTTATATCCCTTTCACCGGCGCCATTACTCAGCACCGTGAACTCCTTTTCCAGCCAGTCACCTTCAGCGGTTTGAGCATCTCCGGCTGGTGTGTCGGCTGCCGGAGCGGCCTTTGCCTGGCTCAGACGCTGGAGAGTGCGGAGAAGGAAGCGGAGCCCGAGAATGCCCGCGATGGAAAAGACCGCCACATTCAGAAGAAGCATAAATGATGAGCTGGTGGTGCTGACCGAGAAGAACGCGATAATCGGCCCCAGCGACGCCAGCACCGCCATCATCACGCCGATGGAGGCTATCAGCAGTTGCAGCACCGAATCAATCGTCAGCCGGGAGCCGATCAGTGTGTTGAAAATGTAGAGCGATGGAAAGGTGATCCCCAGCGTCAGAAAAAAGAGGAGCGGCACCTTGGTCATCGTTGATAGGATTCTCGCCGGTATCTCATCAGCGCCAACGAATATCGCATAGCACGACATGCAGAGTCCGTAGAAAAGGCCGAGACATAATATCAGCACCGATATTCCACCGACCGGAACTTCCACCGCTCCATATTTAAGCGCCGATATCCGCGTTGCATCTCCCCGTAGAAGCCGGTCCAGTTCCTTCAGCCATTTTTTCATGATGATTATTCTCCGTGATTCGCGTTGAGAAAGTATTTGTCATCGATCGCCGCGCCATTCATTCAGCCCGATTATTTCCATCGGCGCGGCAATCGATAATCTTCGCGGCAATAATAGCGGAGCCCCCAACTGCCGGACGATGCCCTGAGTCTTGAAAGTGACGCACCTGAGTGCGTGGCGCTGGTTGATGCTTTCCGGGTCGGGTGGCTGGACAATTTCAACGCACACGGGTGCTTGAAGCGGGGGAGCATCGTTCTCTATGTTCGTGGCATGATGAACGACACCGATATTCATACCCCGGAGTTCGATCCCGATGATCTCCGTCCGGCGCTGGAGGAGGCACTGGCGAACGGTTCCAATGGAATCGCTCTGGTAAATTCCCTGGAGGCGGAGGGATATAACCGTGGTGACCTGATACGAACACTGGCATCAATCCCTGACCCGACAAAACCTCGGGCCGCAGTAATTACACTGGCTCTTCTGTTCGTGGCACTGAACCTCTTTGCCACCATCAGAATGCACACAGGAGGGCACATCGGTTCGTATGTATGGATATACGCCGTGGCATCCCTGTTTATTTCCGTGGAAATCATCAGGATGCGCGCCTATATTTTTCGCGTCGCGGCAATCTGCTGTCTCGGTTTTGCCGGCTTCGACGTAAAATATGCGAATCATGGAGGGATACTCGTGCTTCCGCTGATGGTGATCGCGGCAATGCTCTTCTACTATATCGGCTTTAATATTTTCCCCTATTACACGATAACCGGACCGAAGGAGACACACCATGGCGAACTCGACAGACAACCGCTCATGGTGGTATTCCTTATCGTCGCCTATCTGGTTCTGGAGGGGATATTCGGAATTTTTCCAGTTATATT
>JBDSJW010000442.1:0-5133 GCA_039917235.1 Kapaibacterium sp. (SeqCode)
GCCCCCGCAAAGAAGCCCACGCGGAGATTCTTGATGAATCCCGGCGTGAACATCAGCCCCCCCATGTTCATGCTGAACGGCCCGCTGAACTCGCCAAGGCCGAAATTGCGACTGGTCTGGCTCATCCCATCGAAATCGATCAGCCCAATGATTCTTACATAGCCGGCGCCAACGCCGAAATATGAGGGCTTCTCAGTAGGGATGTCGTCATCCTGCGCATGGCATATCCCCCCGACGCCAACGATCATCGCGATTGCGAAAAGAAGGCCGACAAGATGCTTACTCACGATTGCTTGTTTCATACAGGCTTCTTCCGGTTTAGAATTCCGCACCGCTCCCACCTTCCTCCCTGCTTGTGCAAACGCATGGAATTCTCATACCAGCATTTTGGCAACCAGGCCAGCACAGCCTTACATCCGGCGCGGAAGACGCGATTCCCCGGCGGGTAGGGGGCACAAACCTAACAAAAACCGGAACGCAATCGGCATATTCCGCATCACCGGGACCGACAGCGCCGACACAGAACGCAAAAGGTCCCGACGGGGCGCTGCCGCCGGGACCTTGCCGAAACCGCGCGCGAGGGGGGTTACTTCTTCCGCGTTCCCTCGATTCCAAGCTGATAGCTCAGGCCGATATGCCCGGCCACCATATGAAAATCCCCTATGATATCGCTGGCGCCGGAGACACTGCCACGATCCGACATCTCATTGAGGCTGAAGCCTCCCATGATTGAAAGAGCAAGAACGCCGGTATCATCGTCGAGGAGAGGGATCACCGCGCCGATGCGGGGCTCCAGGAGGAACTCCACCTTGCTGAACTCATCGGCGGTCAGATCCGTCGTGCTGCTGGAGCTGGGCGTATTGGTGACGGTCGATCCCCCGAGCGGAACGCCCATGTTGATGCCGACCCGGAATACGCCGAACCCGAAGCTGGGGTAGATCGAGAAATAGCTGAGGTGCGAGATGCTGTTGTAATCCGAGTTGTCCAGCCCGCGCAGCTTGGTGCCGCGGCTGTCCAGGCCAAGCCCCAGCCCGGCGGAGACAACCGGCGTCAGAGCATAGGTGGCATCCGCGCCGAAGCGGTATGCGAAGATCGGGCCGACCTTGGATCCTTTCGGCGGCTGGATGATCATCGATGCGCCTCCCTCAAACGAGGCTCCGACCGTAAGGCCAGCGCTGGCATTCCTGCCGGCGAAGGTGGCCTGGGCGCTGAGTTGTGGAGCGGGGAGAACCCCGAGGACTGCCGCCATCCCGAGGAGAGCGGCCGCACGAGTAACATGCTTCATAATCTCGTTGATCTGATGAATGGTTGTACGACGCAATTAATCGTCGCGCGCGCGAACGGAAGAATGGAGAGCACGTTCGCTGTTGATCTGGACCTGGCTGCCATATGGAAACGCTCCCAAGCCATATCTGGATGGGCTTTGGGGCGCATTCCCATCAGTCTGGAGAGTAGGAGGTGGCAACCCACCCCTTTGCAGGGCCGGACGCAGCACGCCCCTGCCCCTTGTCGATAAAGTAGTAAGTCTCCTCCTGGACAATCGCGCCGATTGAGGGCGCGTACCAGTTGGTTATCTCGGTGATCGTCGTCTGGTCGCTTGGCGTGCCGCTGCCGGTATGCTTCAACCGGATGGACTGCGTGGCAACCGTGCGGAGGGCGTTGAACGTCTCGCTGCCGATCACCATGAAGTTCTGAGGGCCGAGCACCGTGACATCCGGCCCCTTGAAGTTCACCGCCCATGTCACGCGGAGCGAGTCCACCCCGCCACTCGCGCTGTAGGCAGTATCGATCAACGTAACGTTCAGCGGCACCTTGGTGCCGAACGGCAGTTGCAGCCAGTGCTCGCGGATGTTAACCACGCCCAGCCTGAACGCGGGCTGGCGGACCGAGAGATCGCCGTTGGGGAGATAATCGATCGACATCGGAACGCGGGTGCGGGAGGAGAATGTGACGATGTTGGCGCTGTCGCGCTTCACGGAGATCGCGGAGGAATCCCCCGGACCAAGGCGGCGAAGCCCATCGAGCGTATAATTATAGGTCATCAACCTTGCCCCGGTCGGCGGCGCGATGGAGCTGTCGCTGGGGGATGTGGAATCGCCGCATCCCGCGATTGCCGCGGCGGCAAGGAGGAGCAGGGCGCAACCCCGCCAAAATCCCGTATATGACATGATATGGATCATTTCTGATTGGTGAACGGAACCGGTATGAAGTTGGGCTATTCCCGGCTGGTTCCCGGAATGCCGAACTGCCAGGTAAGCCCAATCTGGGCGGCGACCGTCTGCGTGCTATACGTCTTCTGCGGATCCTCTCCGGGGAGGAAGCTCTTATTCTCCGAGATGTTGTTCAGATTGTAGCCGGCCATGATGGTCAGCCCCAGCCATCCGATATCCTGATCGGTAAGGGTGATCACCCCGCCGATGCGAGGCTCCACCATGGTGAGCAGGTTGTTGTAGCCGGCATCGATATCCTGCGCGTAGGTCCTCTCCTCCGCGCCATTGTGCCATGTCCTGGTCCCGCCAAGCGGCACGCCGAAATTGACGCCGATATAGAAACCGTTGAGGATGATGCCGGGATTGATGGAGAAGTAGCTGACGCGGCGCGTATCCCAGATCTCGCTGGTTTGGTACCAGTATGATTTTCCGCCACGACTGTCAAGCCCAAGGCTGAGCGAGGCGCTGACGATCGGGGCAAGCGGATAGGTAATATCCACGCCGAATTTGTTGGAGGTGATCGGCGAGATCTTCCAGTTCTCGGCGGGATCCAGGAACGTGGAGCCGCCAACCGCATAGCCGACGCCAATCGTAAGCCCCGCGGTCGACTGGCGACCGGGATACTGCGACGGAGAAGGGGCGGGCGTACCCCCCTGGGCGTGGACGCCAAGCATGGGTAGAACCAACAGTATGCACGTGGCAAAAAGCGAACGGTGGAGCGTT
This sequence comes from Kapaibacterium sp. (SeqCode), assembly GCA_039917235.1. Taxonomy (GTDB): domain Bacteria; phylum Bacteroidota; class Ignavibacteria; order OLB7; family OLB7; genus JAFDZV01. The sequence continues at coordinate 2,934 of JBDSJW010000442.1, forward strand.
CGTGGCTTCATACGGATATCTTCTCCTGCTGAGTTGCGTTAGAGGAAGAACGGCGAGATCGCGGATACTGAGGGTGCGGGATTCGCCATCCGGGGCGGAATATACAACGTAAGACCGATCCGCAAACGCGCCTTATGGGTGCCTGTGGTATCCGTATCCGTGGAGAGGCGTATCTGTGGGGATGATGGTATGATATGTCCATATCCGTGGGGTGATGATATGGGTATCCGCAGGGGGGATTCATGAATCCCCCTTACAGTCACCTCACATCGCCCCGCCACGTATCGCCCCCCGCCACGTATCACCCCGCCACCCCACATATCACCCGCCGCGTATGACTGCTACCGCTTCGCATCATCCAGCCATGTGTACTTGAGATCGTATCGGGCCATCGCGTCCAGCGGGCAGTCGCGGACATACGGCTGGAGGAGACGATAGTGCCGCTCGTAGAAGAGGGGCATGATCGGGGCATCGGCCATGGCGATATTCTCGGCGTCGGCATAATGCTTCATCTGGGCAAGATGATCGATTGTGGCAACTCCCTTCTTGAAGTTCGCCACGAACTCCGGGTTGTTGTAGCGGGAGCTGTTGGGATAGCTCGGCTGCGCCTCATCGCTCGGAACCAGTTCGCCGTTCAGGAGGATCAGATAGGTTTCCGGATCGGGATAGTCACCATACCAGCGCGTTCCCCAGAAGAGGAGCTTTCCGCTCTCCGCCTGATCAAGCAACTGCGGCAGCTCCAGCCGCTGGATCTCGATGTTCACATTAAGCTCCGTGCGAAGCATCGCCTGCACTGCCTGCGCCACCTGTCCAAGACGGGGATCGGTGTAGATATGGAGCGTAACGGTGGGGAAGCCCTTTCCATCGGGGAAACCGGCCTGCGCCAGCAACCGCTTGGCCTGATCGGGATCGTAGCCGTATCCCTTCACATCGTTGGTGGGATAATTTGGAAAAACCGGCGGGACCAGGCCGTGAACCGCGGGAGCGTAGGGGGCGTTCTGTAATGCAAACCGGACAAGTTTCTCCCGATCGATCGCGTAGTTGAACGCCTTCCGCACATTGATGTTGTTGAACGGCGCCTTCTGATTGTTGAAATCGAAGAACCATGTGAGCATCGCCGGGGCGGACTGGAGCTGGTACTTCACGTAGGAGCCCTTCGGCTTCTGCGCGGAATCAACCACCTCGGTGAAATGCTCGGTCGGTATCCCGAACGATTCATCAAGATGGCCCCCCAGGAACTCGTTGAGCTGGATCTTGTCATCCTGAATGAACTTGAAACGGATCTCGTCCAGGAACGGCAGCCGGTTCCCCTGCGGATCCTTCCCCCAGTACTTCGGGTTCCGCTTCAGCACCAGCTCCTGGTCGGGCGTCCAGCTCACAAAGCTGAACGGCCCGGTGCCGACCGGATGGCGGAAGAAATTTTCGCGATACATCTCCACCCCTTCATGTGGGATGACATCGCCGAGGGAGTTGACCAGATAATAAAGGAACGGCGCGTATGGCTCCGTCAGCTCGATCTCGAACGTGGAATCATTCAGCGCCCGGAGCCCGGGGATAGCAGCCAGAGTTTTCCCGCGCCCGCTTTTGGTGGAATCGAAGATCGCGTTGTAATACTCGGTGGCCCCTTTGACCTTCCCCTTGAAGAAGGAGTAGGCAACCGACTGCGTGCGTGGATCGCAGCAGCGGGTGAGGGAGTAGCGGACATCCTCGGCGGTCATCTTCCGTCCCTTCCCGCCTGGGAAGCAGGGATCATCCTGGAAGTAGATATCGGTGCGAAGATCGAAGGTGAAGACGGTTCCGTTGGCGTTGATCTTCGGCAGGGACCGCGCAAGCTCCGGCACAAGGCCAAGCGTATCATTCAGATCGATCAGGCGATCGAAAATCTGCGAGGCGATATCATCGGCGTGCTTTGAGTTGATCAGCACGGGGTCCAGCCCCTTGGGGCTTCCGCGCAGGATATTCATTCTGTATGCCCCTCCATACTTCTTCCCCCCCTGCCCTTCCACCTGCGGATGGATTTCCTCCTTTTGCTTGCTGCACGCCGCCGCCAGCAGCGGAAGCATCGCAACGGCGATGATGGAGATGAACAGGGAGAAGCTGTGCGCGGATCTGCTGCGGATCATAGTCGCTCGTGTCCCAGGAAGTAGTGAATCGAATTATCGGAGGTTTCGTTGTTGGGGCAATTCATGAATTGCCCCAA
>JBDSJW010000443.1:0-3260 GCA_039917235.1 Kapaibacterium sp. (SeqCode)
CAATTCCCACATCCTCCCCCTCGTTCAGGATATCGTCGCGCTGGGGATTGGTGGCGGTGATGCCATCCTCGGTGTTAAGCTGCTGATCCGGGATCACATCCTCGGAGATCTGTCCAAGATCGATATACATCTTCGAGTTGGTGCCGAAGGTATCCACCTTCATCGTCACCTCGATGTAATCGATATTCTCCTCGTCAAGGTTGGTGGTATAGAAGGAGAGGCTTCGCATCATGCCGCCCCAGACGGAATCGGGGGCGATCGCGCCGCTGTCGAACCCGAAGTTCGGGTTGTACATGCCGCGGCGGGATGGCTCGAAGATCAGATCGAGCACCGTCTGTTTCTGTGATTCCAGGGAGACATCGCGATTGGTCCAGATCTCCTTGATCGGCGTGACGGCGGGCAGGCGGTTGTACCAGTAGAACTGCCCCTTGTGCCCCACACGCGTAAGCTCATCACCGCCGATCAACGAATCCACCGGCGCGCTGGCCGGATGCCAGTAGGTATAGCTGGTGCTGAGCTGGATCTGCCGCTTTGCTCCCGACTCGAAGTCATCGATATAGGCGGCCCCCTTGCCAAGATCGCTCGCCACAAGGCTCGCCTTGGTGTTTGGGTTCGGCATCACCATCGCCCACTCGCCGCTCAGGCGGAGGTTGGATGGCTCCTTGGTATCGATCAGCGGGAGCGCGTCGATCGCCTTGGTGATAAAGTTCGCCTTGTACTCCACGCTGCCGTCGAAGCCGAGCATCATATTGGTGGTCGGCTCATCCCCCGAGTAGATCTGGACCTTGTTGGTCTGGATCGACTGCGAGTAGCGCATGAAGGTCATGCCGATCTTCGATGTCAGGTTCCGCTTGTGGAACAGATCGTAGTCCGCGCGGACGCCCAGCAGGGTCTTTACAGCGGTGGTGAAGAAATCGTTCTGCTCGTATTCCACCACGATATTGCCGGTCCCGCTCAGCGCCTTTGGAGAGAGGAGCGTAACCTCGCCAAATGTCTGATCGACTCTGTAATCCTCGTTCTCCCGGAGGAGTTCGCCGTTGCTGGTAACGTGGACGGAGCCTTGGGCGATGCCGTAGGCGTTCAGGGGGATCTTGCTCCCCCCCGCGCCGGCGATCTCACCACCGATCGTGTACTCATTCACGGTGGCGTCGCGGCGGGCGGTTTCGCGCGTCTCGTCGTAGATCGAATTCAGGATGTACGGCTCGGCGTTGACGCCGAGGGTTTTCCGAAGCTGCTTGCGGAACGGCTCGGTGGAGGGGAAGATGATCTCCCCCTTGACCTGATCGAAGAAATACTGGGAGCGGATATCGAACTCGCCATCCGGCTGGGCTTCGTTGGCGCTATTGTAGAGATCGACGCCGAGCGCTGTAACCAGGCGCGCGCCGCCGGCGCTCTTCAGCACCTCGCTGGTGTCCGGCGGAATGCCGAAGCTGATCCTGATACGCGAGTTCTGGAGGTCCACATTGCGGACGCCCTGAAGCTGGTAGATGTTCTTCATCTGCCGGTTCCAGAGCGTGGTGAACTGCGGCTGGATATTGTTGATATAAACCAGCTTCAGGATTGCGCGCTGCTTCGATGAATCGCTCCGCGTGTTTGATAGCTCGCCATATTCCCCGGCACCGTTGGTGGTGTAGGCCACCGCGTAGATTTTATCCTGCTGGAGCGATTTGATCGTCAGCGTGCCAAGCACGCGATCGTACTCGTAGCCGGTTCCCAGCTCCAGTTTCTTGAACGATCCCTGCGCCACGCTTCCGGCCGGCGGGGGAATGGTGGGATAGCTCCGCAGTTCCCCGGGGTAGCCGCTGCCACGCGGGCGGAGATCGGCATAGGCTATCGCCTGAAACTGTCCGGCGATGGCGCCATCCTTCACCTGCTCGTACACCTCAAGGTCCTTGATGGTGTACGGCTGCATCTCCGGCGTGGCTGTCGGCGGGATTCCGCTGTAGTAGATGTCGTAGAAACGCTTGTAGGCGGTATCGAGCCAGAAATGGTTCGGCGCGTACTCGTACGGCTTGATCGAGATGGTCGATTTCACCGATCCGCCCGATACCGTCACCGTCTTCCGTTCCCCCCGCTTCTGCGATGCGATCGTGGTAAGGAGCAGCGGTCCGAACTTGAAGCTGGCCTTGACGCCGAAGAGCGCCTGGGCTCCGCCGATCAGCGTGCTTGGCGTGTTAAGCTGGACGTTTCCAGCCTCAACGCCCTGAATAATATCATCGTCCGATTCCGGGCCGCCGCCGAACGCGATCTTCAACTGATTGTCGAAATCGAAGGAGCGGCCGTTGTCGAAATCGGCGTTCAGCTTCAGCTTGTCGCCAACCTTGCCGGAGGCGGAAACGGTGATGTTCTGATTGAAGAACGGCGCCGACTGCGATGAGCCGATGGCATTGATCGATGTCAGGTTGTTGTTGTCGATCTGCCATCCCGCCGAGACGTTGACGGCGGCATTGACGTTGATGCTCACCGTCGGCGCGCCGAAGATCGTGGAGAGACCCTGCGGAATCGGAAACTCGAACGTGGTTCCGTTATCGATGATCTTTTCCAGCGCGTCCTTGGAGTTCGCCTGCGGCGGGGTCTTGCTCAGCGAATAGTTGGCCGCCCGCTGCTCCCACATCTCCCGCTCCTGTTCCCGGCGGCGCTGCGCCAGGAAGTCATCCAGCGAAAGGGACTGCGGCTGCCCGATCCCCACGCCAAACACTTCCTCGCGAAGGCGAACGGAATCGGAGGTGGAATCGAATTCCACGGAATGCCTGTAGGCGGAGTACGGAAATGGTTCGCTCAGCGGCGAAAGCGGAGTGCGTGGCGTTACGGGCGTGGGCTCAATCCCCCGCCCGGTATCGGACTGCGCGTGGGCATTGGTCGCCGCCGCCAGGAAGAGTAAAACCAGGCAGAGGCTACGCAGGAGAGGAATCTCGGGAAGCGTAAATCTATCGCTCAAAACAGAAGGATCTCGAAAGTGAGAGAGAACTACATATGCCAGTCGGTGCCGGGGTGATCATCCGAACCGCAGCCGCTCGTGGGGATATGAGCGGTGTGCTACTATAAACGACCCCGTTCGGCGTTTGTAACGAACGGGCCGGTTACGGCATCGGGTCTCCACGCGCTTCCGCGCGGGGCCCGAAATTCAGACATCATAGGGGAGCTGGGCAACAATAGTAACTAATGAGCGATAAAAGCCTCGGTCTAGTGCATTGGTGTAAGCGTCACAAGATAAATTTTTACAGCGGTTCCCGACAACGATAAACCGCTTCCGCGGGGAG
>JBDSJW010000444.1:0-6458 GCA_039917235.1 Kapaibacterium sp. (SeqCode)
GCGCTCATGGACTGGGCCAGAAACAACGGCGTGGAGCTGAAGCTCCTCAGGCCGAAACGGAGTCGCAAACGAAGAGACGAGGAAAGTCAGGGATGATGCCCGGCATGTGGTAGCCGTATCAACTCAACAGAACATCGATCGAACAGGGATAACGAAGCATTGTTCAGAAGCATAAACAGAGTTCACTTCGTCGGCATCGGCGGCATCGGGATGTCCGGGATTGCGGAGATCCTGCTGGACCAGGGCTTTACCGTGACCGGGAGCGACCTTGCGAAGAGCGACGTCACCGACCGGCTGGAATCGCTTGGCGCGACGATCATGCCGGGGCACGCCGCCGAGAATGTGGCCGGGGCCGATGTGGTGGTCTACTCCAGCGCGGTTCATCCCGATGAAAACCCGGAGACCGTGGAGGCATCGCGCAACAAGATCCCCCTGATCCGCCGCGCGGAGATGCTGGCGGAGGTGACGCGGATGAAGTACGGCATCGCGGTGGCCGGCACGCATGGCAAGACCACCACCACGTCGATGATCGGGCTGGTGATGATCGAGGCCAACCTTGACCCGACGGTGATCGTGGGGGGAAGGCTTTCAGGGCTGGGAGGCGCCAATGCGCGGCTGGGTCACGGCGAGTGGACGGTGGTGGAGGCGGACGAGTTCGATCGTTCATTTCTCTCCCTCTCCCCCACGGTTGCGGTGATCACGAACCTGGAGCGGGAGCATCTCGATATCTACTCCGATCTTGACGATATCAAACGGGCGTTTATCGAGTTCGCGAACAAGGTTCCCTTCTACGGTTTCGTGGCGCTCTGCCTTGATGAGCCAACGCTGGTGGATATCATGCCGCTGCTGAAGAAACGGGTGATCAGCTACGGCTTTACGCCGCAGTGCGATATCAGGGCAATCGATGTAAGCTACTCGGAAGGATCGTCCACCTTTACGGTTGTCTATCGCGGCGAGGTGCTGGGCCAGGTGACCGTTGGCGTGCCGGGGGAGCATAATGTGAAGAACGCGCTGGCGGCGATCACCGCGGGGCTGGAGGTTGGGGCGGACTTTGACTCGATCTGCCGCGCGCTTGAAAAATTCCACGGCGTCTACCGCCGGTTCGAGATAAAGGGGGAGGCCGACGGGGTGATGGTGATCGACGATTACGCGCATCATCCGACGGAGGTAAAGGCGACGCTGGACGCCATCCGCGGTGGCTGGCGCCGTCGCGTGGTTGCGCTGTTTCAGCCGCACACCTACTCGCGGACCCGTGATTTCTACGAGGAATTCGGCAAGTCCTTCTTCAACGCCGATATCGTGCTGATTACCGATGTCTATGCCGCGCGGGAGCGGCCGATCCAGGGGATCAGCGGAGAGCTGATCGCCACCAGCGCAACCGGCTTCGGCCACCGGAATGTGATCTACGTCCCGGACCGGGCGGACCTTGCGGCGCGGACGCGCGAGCTTCTCCAGCCGGGGGATATCGTGGTGACGATGGGCGCCGGCGACATCTGGAAGAGCGGCGATGAACTGCTGGCGAAACTCCAAGCCGGAGTTCCCGCATGACCGGCCCGACGATGGGCATGGGGAACGATCTCAATACTCTCATTGACTGATAATTCCTATCCCTCCTTGATAGCGCTTGATGATATCCGCAAAAGCTTTAAAGGGCGTATCGCCCTGAGCGAGCCTCTTGCGCGGTACACGACCTTTCGGATCGGAGGCCCGGCGGATATCTATCTGGAGCCGCTCGACAAGGCCGATGCGCTCTCGCTGATCCGGTATCTGCGGCATGAGAAGATCCCCTTCTTTCTGATGGGGAACGGGAGCAATCTCCTGATCTCCGACGAGGGGATCACCGGCGCGGTGGTGAACCTTGAGACGGGGTTCAACTACCTGAAGATCGATGACGATGGGGTTATCACCGCCGGGGCCGGGGTGAAGCTGGCGAAGTTCGTGGACTTCTGCATCAGCAACGGGAAGGGGGGAGCGGAGACACTTGCGGGGATTCCCGGAACGCTGGGCGGCGCGGTGATTATGAACGCCGGGGCTTACGGCGGCGAGATATCGGACCATATGCGTTCGGTGGAGCTGATCCGCGGCGAGCGGCTGGTGAAGATCGCGAAGGAGGAGGGGGGCTTTGCCTACAGGAGATCGGGCCTTGAGGGGGATGTGGTTCTGGAGGCCAGCTTCGAGTTCCCGGCCGGCATGCCGGAATCGATGAAGGTCACGCGGCGCCAGACGATGCTGAAACGGAACACCTCGCAGCCGGTGCAGTGGCCGAACGCGGGGAGCATCTTCAAAAACCCTCCGGGGGATTACGCGGCCCGGCTGATTCAGGAATGCGGGCTGAAGGGGAGGATGGTTGGGGATGCCGAGATCAGCGATCTGCACGCGAACTTCATTATCAATCGCGGTGGTGCAACGGCGCGCGATGTAATCGACCTGATCAGGATTGCCCGCGATGAGGTGAAAAGCAGGTTCGGGATTGAGCTGGAGCTGGAGATCAAGCTGGTTGGGTTCGATCGCAATCCGGTGGAATAATCGCCGGGGATTTTCAGGATCTGATTCCGGAACGGATGTGAAAGCCAAGAGAAAACGGATAGCGAAACGAGCAAAAGTGACCCGCGCCGATCAGGAGCAGGCACGGCGTTTTGCCGCGAACGTTTCCACATGGCTGCTGGTGATTGCCGGGGTGGCCGGGCTTGTGATGGTTGCCAACAAGTGGGCGCGGCATGAGGAGGTCAGGAGCATTCGGATCGTTGGCCGGAAGATTCTGGATTCCGCCGAGATTATGAAACAGGCGGCGCTGCCGGACAGCGTGCCGCTTGGAAAGCTCGACCTGACAGCGATCGAGACAAGGATTGTGGCGCATCCCTTTATCTCCCATGCCGCGGTCTATCGCGGCGAGAATGGGACGCTGGTGGTGGAGATCGCCGAGCGCGATCCGGTGGCGGTGACGTTCTCCGGGGGATCGCCCCTCTATCTTGATTCAATGGGAGTGCGGCTCCCCTACCGATTCAGCTCCGCGGCGTTCGATCTGCCGGTGATCGATGGGGTGATGGATGCTCCGGCGGTCGATTCAGCCCGTCGCGGGATAACCCCGGCGGCGCGCGCGCAGGTGGCAAGGAATGATTCGCTTCGGATTCGGGAGGCGCTTGGCGTGCTGACGACGCTCCGCATGTACGACCAGGGGCTCTACCGACAGATATCGGAGATCCGGCGCGAGGCGAACGGTGAGTACACCCTGTTGACGGCGGATGGCGTGGTGCCGGTGAAGGTGGGATATCCCCAGGATATCTCCGGTCGGCTGAGGAAGCTGGATATCTTCATGACAACGGTTCTGGCGGCGCGGGGAGTGGATCAGGCGGCATCGATAGACCTGCGCTGGAAAGGGCAGGTGGTGGTCCGATGGCGGGAGACAGCGCGGCCAAGCGCATAGCAGACTGTTGAAGGACGTCATCCGCGGCGTTGGCCTTGAACAGTCTGTCATCTGAAATAATTCAACAGCCTGATAGCGAAGGCCCATGAACAAACGGAATCTCTCCTCACGACGTTCAGGAGATGGCGTTCCGAACCGATTATCGATTCGCGGGATTAGAATACATACAGCTGAGGGTCGAACGATGGCAAAGTCACAGCAGAATACCGCCTCCCCGAGCGATGAGCGGAGGATTATCGTGGGTCTCGATATCGGGACCAGCAAGGTGTGCGCGATCGTCGCGGCACGGGATGCGGATGGTGACGGCATTCACGTCCTCGGCATCGGTCATGCTCCGTCCGATGGGTTGAATCGCGGCGTGGTGGTGAATATCGAGAAGACCGTGAGGTCGATCCAGCGCGCCGTGGAACAGGCGCAGCAGCAGTCCGGCGTGGTGATCGAGCGGATCTCCGTGGGGATTGCGGGGGATCATATCCAGTCCTTCCCCAGCCGCGGCGTGGTGACGATTTCCAATGCCGACCGCGTGGTGACGCAGCACGACGTAAACCGTCTGCTTGACGATTCGAAGCGGGTGGCAATGCCCTCGGATCGATGCATCCTTCATGTGATCCCGCAGGAGTATATCATCGACGGGCAGGATGGGATCTTCGATCCGGTCGGCATGTCCGGGCTCAGGATGGAGGCGAACGTCCATATCGTCACGGGGCTTGTGACGGCGGCGCAGAACATCTATCGCTGCGTGGAGCGGGCCGGGCTGGTGGTGGATGATATCGTGCTGGAGCCGCTGGCGAGCGGCTACGCGGTGCTTGATGATGAGGAGAAGGAGGTTGGCGTGGCGCTGATCGATATCGGCGGCGGCACAACCGACATCGCGATCTTCGAGGACCGGACGATACGGCACACGGCGGTGATCGGCATCGCCGGCCGCATGGTGACCGACGACATCCGTCGCGGGCTGGGGATCATCGGTGAGCAGGCGGAGCGGATCAAGCGGGAATATGGCTGCGCGCTGGAATCGGTAATCCTGAACGACGAAGTTTTTGTAATCCCAGGGATCGGCGGGCGCAAGCCGATGGAGATCTCCAAGGGGACGCTCAGCCAGATCATCCAGCCACGCATGGAGGAGATCCTGGAGTTTGTGATGATCGAGTTGAAGAAATCGGGCTATCTCCGGCGGCTTTCGGCGGGGGTGGTCCTGACTGGCGGGGGGGCGCTGCTCCGCGGGGCATCGGAGCTGGCGCAGAACGTTCTGGGGCTTCCGGTAAAGATCGGCATCCCGACAGGCTTCGGCATGTCGGCGCTGGCGCCCGAGGTGGAAAGCCCGATCTACGCCACGGCCGTAGGGCTGGTGATCGACGCATTCCGGCGCATCGACTCTCCCGCGCCGGCGCTGGATATCAACGAGGAGGGGCATGGGGAGGCGCACGAGACCGAGCATGAGCGGCGGTCGATCGTGGCGCGGATGAAGAAGTTTTTCGAGGAGTTCTGAGATGACGGCATATGTCCGGTCGCGGCACGACAGCGGACATCGACATGAAAACAATATCCAATACATAATTCGCCCAAAACTATTAAGCAAAGAACGGGAGGGTCGCTATGATCGAGCTCGATCGCTCTGTTGAGCATCACGGAGCAAAAATCAAAATTGTAGGAGTCGGCGGTGGAGGCGGAAACGCGGTCAACAGCATGATCGAACGTGGCCTTTCGGGCTGCGAGTTTCTCGTGGTGAACACCGACATGCAGGCTCTTGCAAAAAACCATTCGCCGATCCGTGTCCAGGTCGGCAAGCAGTTGACGCGCGGTCTTGGGGCCGGCGCCAACCCATCGATCGGCCATGACGCGGCAAACGAGGACAGGGAGGAGCTGGCGCAGATTCTTTCCGGCAGCGACATGGTGTTTGTGACTGCTGGAATGGGAGGTGGGACGGGGACCGGCGCGGCGCCGGTTGTCGCCGAGATCGCCCGCGGTCTGGGGGCGCTGGTGGTCGGCATCGTAACCCGGCCGTTCGACTGGGAGGGGAAGCGGAGGAAGGACCAGGCGGAGCTTGGCATCAAGGAGCTGAAGGAGTTCGTGGACACGTTGATCGTGGTGCCGAACCAGAAGCTGCTGTCGATCATCGACAAGAGGACCGGCTTCAAGGAGGCGTTCCAGAAGGTTGATGATGTTCTCTACAACGCCACGCGCGGCATCGCGGAGATTATCACCGGCCATGGCGTGGTGAATGTGGACTTCGCGGACGTGCGGACGGTGATGGAGAACATGGGGGATGCATTGATGGGCACCGGCACCGCCACGGGGGAGTACAGGGCGGCCGAGGCGGCGCAGAACGCCATCAGCTCGCCGCTGCTGGAAGGCATCTCGATCAACGGATCGGAGGCCGCGCTTATCAATATCACGGCATCCAGCGACATGACGATGATGGAGGTGGACGAGGCTGTGAAGATCGTTCACGAGGCGGTCGGTGCGGATGCCAATATCATCTTCGGCGTGGTGCTGGAGGATACGCTGGAGGATGCGATGATGGTGACGGTGATCGCCACCGGATTCAACAAGTCGAAGGAGCAGCGTCAGACACAGCCGCAGCAGCGTCCGGCGAATGTTCAGGCGCAGACGGTTCCGCCGCCGGTGGTGCAGCCACAGCAGCAGCAGGCACAGCGTCCGGTGGTTGCCTCGCGCGAGATTCTGACCGATCATGTGCCGGTCGGGTTGGACGAGCTGGAGAAGTACAACGAGCCGGCATATCTCCGTCGCGGGACGGGAATCCATCGTGGTGGATACGATATCACCCGGAAGCAGGAGGAGCCGCAGCAGCAGAAGCCGGAGGAGGAGCCGATCGAGGAGCAGAAGGAGGTCAAGCGCCAGGCAGCGGACAAGCCGGCCTTTCTGCGCCGTATCATGGACTGAGAGGGGAATATGAAAGGTTGATACGGAGAAATCTGAAAGCATATGGGGCGGCCGATGAAGATCGGTCGCCCCTGACTTTTTTGGGGAATGGCGATTGACCCAAACAGACGGAGTCCGCCATACGGATGGC
>JBDSJW010000445.1:0-4378 GCA_039917235.1 Kapaibacterium sp. (SeqCode)
TGAATGTCGGGGGACGTTTCAAACGTCCCCCGACGCCGCGGATGACGTCCTTCAACAGTCTGTTATATCACCGTGACATTATGGTAACCATAGAGTTATCCCGGCGTGTGGTCACTATCTCCACACCATCCGCCATCGAGGTCGATGACCTCACCAAAAACGGAGCGATCAACCTGTGCAGTGCACTCGCCCGGCACGCCGCCGGCACATCCCGCGTGAGCGGCTTCAACGTCGCGGCGGTTGTCGATGAAGGTGATGCGCCAGTGGCGAGGTGGGGGATGCGGGCCGGAGCACGGCTATGACCGGACATGCGGTGGTGATCGCCGGAGGAGGCCCAACGGGGCTGATGCTGGCGGGCGAGTTGGCGTTGGCGGGAGTCGATGTCGCCATTGTCGAGCGGCGCGTCAACCAGGATCTTGTCGGCTCGCGCGCGGGCGGTCTGCACTCACGCACAATCGAGGTTCTCGATCAGCGTGGCATCGCCGATCGGTTTATCTCGCAGGGACAGGCGACTCAGATCGTGGGCTTCCACCTCCCTTTGAACATCAGCGACTTTCCCACCCGGCACAACTACGGGCTTGCGCTATGGCAGAATCATACCGAGCGCATACTGGCCGGCTGGGTGGAGGAGCTGGGGGTGCCGATCTATCGCGGAGGTGAAGTGACGGGTTTCGCGCAGGATGATGCCGGCGTCAACATCGAGCTGTCCGACGGCCAGTCGCTACGCGCCGAATATCTCGTCGGGTGCGATGGAGGACGCAGCCTGATCCGTAAAACAGCCGGCATCGAGTTCCTCGGATGGGATCCGACGACGAGCTGGCTGAACGCCGAGGTTGAGATGTCGGAGGAGCCGAAATGGGGCTTCCACCACGACGCTCTCGGTGCCCATGCAATCGGCAAGATAGAGGAGGAGGGGAAGGTGCGAGTGCGGGTGGTGTTGACCGAGCGGGAGCCAAGACCCACAGCCGAACGCACCATGGCCGATCTCCGTGAGTTGCTTATCACCGTATACGGGACCGATTACGGCGTCCACAGTCCCACCTGGATCTCCAGCTTCACCGATATGACTCGCCAGGCCGCGACCTACCGCGAACGACGGGTCCTGCTGGCCGGCGACGCCGTGCACGTGCATCCCCCGATGGGTGGGCAGGGCCTCAACATCGGCGTGCAGGATGCGGTGAACCTGGGATGGAAGCTGGCTCAGGTGGTCAAGCGGATATCGCCGGAAAGCCTTCTGGATACCTACCATGCCGAGCGGCACCCGGTGGCTGCCCGCGTGCTGCGCAACACGATGGCGCAGGTCGCGCTTCGCCGTATGGACGACCGCACCAAGGCCCTGGGGGATATCATGTCCGAGTTCCTCAGCATGGACGAGCCTCGCAGACGACTGGGCGCGGAGATGTCCGGTCTGGGCGTTCATTATGACCTCGGCGAGGGACACCCTCTGCTCGGGCGCCGCATGCCCGATCTCGATCTGATCACCGCCAGTGGGCCGCTGCGGGTCTTCACCCTGTTGCACGATGCCCGGCCGGTGCTCCTCAACCTCGGTGAGCCCGGCGACGTCGATATCACTCCGTGGGGGGATCGGGTTCGGTCGATCGATGCCTGCTATGTTGGTACGTGGGAGCTTCCGGTGCTTGGGGAGGTTCCTGCTCCCACCGTCGTGCTGATTCGGCCCGACGGTTATGTCGCCTGGGTGGGAGACCAAACCCAGATGGGGCTGGCTGATGCACTGACCACCTGGTTCGGACCGCCTGCCGCGGCGTAGCGAATCCCTACGGTTCCGGGACATCGGTGCGCCGATATCCCGGAACCGGGTCACCATCGGCGTCTTCGAGCAATGCCGGGCTGTACTGCTGGAGCGCTATACGGATGCGGGCCAAATCCCGAGGATCGCTCCAAAAGCGGAAGTAAACGTCACCTGCTCGCCGGCTATCGCCTGATGCCACACTCGGCGGGTTCCGGGATAGGCGCTAAAGAACACCACCGATCCAATTTCCCCACCTCCGCCTCTTGTTATCCGTTGCGATGCGCCGTATACTCCTCACGACTGCAACCTCCCTCGTGAGTACGCAGAGTCAGAGGGACGTTCGGCTGTGGCACAACAACATTACTTCTCATAAACGGAGGTACATCGTGGCTGCTGAGATCACTACTGACAGGATCCGCAACATTGTTCTTGCAGGGCATGGCGGTTCCGGGAAAACTACTCTGGCGGAGGCGATGCTCTTCGCCGCCGGGGAGACCACGAGGCTGGGGAGCGTACCGGACGGCACCACGCTCAGCGATTACCATCAGGACGAGATAGACCGCGGCATCTCCATCAACCTCGCCACCCTCCATGTAAACTGGAAGGGCTTCAAAATCAACATCCTGGATACCCCCGGCTATCCCGATTTCATCGGTGAGACCAAATCCGCCGTGCGGGTTGCCGACACGATGGTGATGACCGTCGATGCCTCCACCGGCGTCGGGTTCGGCGCCGATTCGGCGTGGGAGTTTGCGGGGGAGGCGAGCATTCCGGTTCTGTTTGTGCTGACCAAGGTCGGCGTGGAGCAGGCCCATATCGAGGAATCGCTCCAGTATCTCCGCGAACATTTCTCGCGCGATGTGGTGCCGTTGGAATATCCCGTCTATGAAAACAAGAACCTGGTGGCGATGGTCAACATCCTCTCGATGCAGTGCATGACATTCGCGGAGGATGGAACCGGCAAACATTCCGACAGCTCGGAGATCCCGGCGGCGGTGCTGGACCGCTGCACGGAGCTTCGGAGTGCGCTGGTGGAGACGCTGGCGGAATCGGATGAGACGCTGATGGGGAGCTATTTTGATAACGGCACGCTGAGCGATGATGAGATCCGCCGCGGGCTTCGGACGGCGATGCTTGCGCGGAGGATTTTCCCACTCTTCGCGGCATCCAGCACAAAGAATGTGGGGATTACGCCGCTGATGGATTTTATCACCGACTACTCCCCCAGCCCCGCCGACATGCCGGCGCCGATCGCCGCGGGAGCACATGGCGAGATGATCACGCTCGATCCCAATTCCCACGACACGGCCCTCTTCGTCTTCAAAACCGTCAGCGAGCCGCATGTTGGCGAGCTTTCCTTCTTCCGCGTCTACAGCGGTAAAGCAAATTCCGGGATGGAGCTGATCAACACGGCTAACGGTCGCGCGGAACGGATGAACCAGATCTTTGTGATGAACGGCAAGAACCGCAAGGATACCGCGTTGTTGAACTACGGCGATATCGGCGCGGTGGTGAAGCTGAAGAACACCCACACCAACAACACGCTCGCCACAAAAGGCCATCAGGTTTCCCTCCCAACCATCTGGTACCCGGCGCCGATCGCCGATGCGGCGATCATCCTGAAAGGGAAGGGGGATGATACGAAGGTGAGCGAGGGGCTTCATACGCTGCACGAGGAGGACCCGACCTTCAACGTCTATCAGGACCCGGAATCGCATCAGACGGTGGTAAGCGGGCTGGGGGAGCTGCATCTGGAGGTGATCATGAAGCGGTTGCAGGCCAAGTACGGCGTGGAGGTGGAGATGAAGGCCCCCAGAATCCCCTACCGGGAGACGATCAAGGGATCGACCTCCACCAGCTACCGTCACCGGAAGCAGACCGGCGGCTCCGGGCAGTTCGGCGAGGTGCATTTTCATATCGAGCCGTGGGAGGAGAATAGGCCGCTCCCCGGACAGTTCCAGAAGCGTGGCGAGGAGCTGGAGGATCTGACATGGGGGGGGAAGTTCCACTTCGTCAACTCGATTGTCGGCGGGACCATCGAGGCGCGGTTTGTGCCGGCGGTGAAGAAGGGGATCGTGGAGACGCTGCAACGCGGCGCGTTTGCCGGCTATCCGATGACCAACGTCCGCGTGATCCTCTACGACGGCAAGATGCACCCGGTCGATTCAAACGAAAACGCCTTCAAGACCGCCGCGCGGATGTGCTTCAAGCAGGGGGTGAAGGATTGCCATCCACAGTTGATGGAGCCGATCTGGAATATCGAGGTGACGGCGCCGGTGGAGGCGATGGGGGATATCATGAGTGATCTCAGCAGCCGTCGCGGCCGGATTCTCGGGATGGATTCCAAGGGAACGGCGCAGGTGATCAAGGCGCAGATCCCGCTGGCCGAACTGTACGGCTATGCCGCCCGCCTCCGCGGGATGACGCAGGGTCGCGGCAGCTACACCCGCGGCTTCAGCCATTACGAGGAAGTGCCGAAGGAGATCGAATCGAAGATCGTCGCCACGGCCGATCTGGAGGAAGTGGAGGAGTAGCGCCACGGGCAATCCTGGCAGACTGTTGAAGGACGTTATCTGCCGCGTCGGGGGACGTTTGAAACGTCCCCCGACATTCACCGTTCGCTCACTG
>JBDSJW010000446.1:0-7229 GCA_039917235.1 Kapaibacterium sp. (SeqCode)
CAGTCTGCTAAATAATCTCGAAATATCGTGCAAGCTCCCAGTCGGTAATATGCCTGCGAAATTCCCGCTCCTCCCACTCCCGCGTGGCGGCATAATGTTCCACGAATTCATCGCCGAACAGCGAGCGCGCGGCGGTGGAATTCCTGAGCGCGCCCGCGGCTTCATGGAGCGTGCGTGGGAGTTCGGGAAGCGTCCCCGGTGGGAGATCGTAGGCGCTCCCCGTTACCGGCTCGCCAAGCTCCAGTTCCCGCTCGATTCCCCAGAGGCCGGAGCCGAGCGCGGCGGCAACCGCCAGGTATGGGTTCCCATCGGCGGCGGCTATTCGATATTCGACCCGTTGCGATTTTCCCGAGCCGGGGATTACCCTGAGCGCGCATGTCCTGTTTTCTACCCCCCACGTGGGGCTGGTCGGCGCCCAGAATCCGGGGATCAGTCGCGTATAGGAGTTTACGGTCGGTGATACCATCGCCAGGAGCTGCGGCATCAGCGCCTGTTGTCCCGCAACGAATCGGCGCATTGTGTTGCTCATCGCGTGCGGCGCGGTGGGATCGTAAAACGCGGATTCGCCCGATGTCGATTTCAGGGAGAGATGAATATGGCCGCTCTGGCCGGGATAATCGGGGGACCATTTCGCCATAAAGGTCGCCATCATGCCGTTGCGCTGGGCTATCACCTTGGTAAATGTCTTGAAGAGCGCCGCCTTGTCGCACGCCGCAAGGGCGGCATCGACGCCGATTGCCGCCTCCAGAACTCCCGGTCCGGTTTCGGTATGAAGCCCCTCGATCGGGATATCCATCTGGTCGAAGGTGGAGAGGAGGTTGCGGTAGAATTCGGAATGGACGGAGCTGCGGAGGACTGAATAGCCGAAATTTCCGGGGGTGATTGGCTTGAGATTCCTGTAGCCTTTTTCGCGGACCGATTCCGGCGTCTCATCGAACATAAAGAATTCATATTCGCATGCGGCATACGGCTCAAATCCCAGCGCGCGCGCGCGATCGATAACACGGCGGAGAATTCCACGCGGGCAGAGTGCTTCGGCCGGGGGAGCGAACTCGCAGAGAAAAAAGAGCATCCCATCCTCGAACGGAAGTTCGCGGCAGCTTTCGGGAATTATTCTGATCGGGGCATCCGGGTAGGCGGTGTGCCAGCCGGTATAGGTCACATTATCGTAGAGTTTATCGTTCACATCCCATCCCAACACAACATCGCAGAAGCCAAAGCCCCCGTCGAGCGCCGAATTGAATTTTTCGCGCGAAATATATTTTCCCCTGAGCACACCATCGATATCGAACACGCCAATCTTGACGTGGGCAAGCCCGCGTTCATTGACGATTGCGCGCGCATCGGAGGCGGATCGGATTTCTGTCGGCTTCATAACATCGATATTAGTGACATGAACAACATCTGAACGCTGAGGTAATTCAACAGCCTGGTAACACGAAAATGATCGCTATGTCGCCGATCATTTGCCGGCTTTCAATGCCGCGTCCGCTCTGAACACCCGTCCCTTTTCAAGCTCCACGATGGCAAATTCCTCCTCGGGGGATTTCACCAGCCGGTGCCGCGCCACCACCGCGAAATAGATCAGCCCAAGCGCGTACCATACCGCCGCGCCGATCACCGCGATGAGATACGCCGGATCGACGATGAACATCGTCACCAGCGTTATCCCCGCAACGATCAGCGTAAAGACCGCGCCGGCCATGCCGAACGGGCTTCTGTAGGGTCGCTCAATATGCGGCATCCGTATACGCAGAAGGATAAAGGAGACCATCTGGAGCATATACGATATCACCGCCCCGAAGACCGCCATATGCAGGAGAAACGGCGCCACCATCGTCGGCGAGCTGATATACCGGATTGCAAGCGCCATCACCATTCCAAGCGTGGCTCCGGCGATCAGCGCAACGTGTGGTGTCTGCCGGCTGCCGTGCGTCACCGAGAGAAATCGGGGGAAATATCCGGCGCGAGAGAGGGAGAATATCTGGCGTCCGTACGCGAAGATCACCGTATGGAAGCTTGCTATCAGCCCCGCCACGGCAATCAGCGCAAGGACTTTCGTTGCCATGCCGCCACCGAAAATCGTTTTGAACCCCTCGAACAGCGGTTCCTCCGATGTCGATATGGCGGCCGCGCCCGGCGCGATCGCGGTGTTGAGATAGAGCACCGCCAGCGACGCGATGATCAGCGTGATAATCCCGAACACCATGCCGCGCGGGATATCCCGCTTGGGGTTCTGCGCCTCCTCGGATGCCAGCGGAAGCTCCTCGATGCCGAGATAGAACCAGATGGCGAACGGGAGAGCGGCCAGGATGCCGGGGACGCCCTTCGGAAGAAATCTGGTGCCGCCGGGGCCGGGGGGAATATCCAGCGCGAAACGGTTGAAATCCAGATGGGAGATTGCGCCGATGCAGAAGACCACCAGAATTGCCAGCGCCAGAAATGCTATAAAGACCGAGAAGTTGAAGGATGCCTCCACGCCCCAGATATTCATCCCAACGAACATGCCGTATGCCAGCAGCCACCAGAGCGGAGCCACGCTGTCGGGCGTTCCGAATACCGCGCCGAGATACCCGCCGATGCCGACCACAATCACCGCGGGCGTCAGGATATACTCCATGTTCTCCGCAAGCCCCGTGATATAGCCTCCCCACGGCCCCATCGACGAGCGGGCGAAGGAGTAGGCGCCGCCGGTATGAGGGAGCGCGGCCGACATTTCGGCGATGCTGAAGGAGAGGCTGAGATACATTACGGTGATGATCAGCGTGGCGATCAGAAGTCCGCCGAAACCGCCGGAGGCCAGGCCGAAGTTCCATCCAAAAAAATCGCCCGAGATGACCGCTCCCACCCCCAGACCCCAGATATGAATCGCCCGGGCATAGCGGCGAAGCTCTCGCTTCTTGAAATAGCCGTCCTCGACCTCGGAGTAGGCGATGCTTCCGATCCGTTCTTTTTCGGCCATGCGGGATCTCCGTTGGATTGTTCGAGCTCTTCTGCGCGTCGGCACCGTGAATTGACCGGGATGATCGGACAATGTCCGATTGAGTCCGCGAATCCTGTGCCGAAGATGCGCGAATCCGATCGCGAAATGCCGGGAAAACGATTTTTTTGACGGGTCCGGCTCTCCCGCCGGTTGAAGGTCGCGCGGAGAGGCACCGGGAATTATCAGGAGAAAAAGGGAACGTACGCGCCGGCCGCGAGTAAAACGCTTTGAATAATCGAATAGTACGATCAATTTGCACAACCGCGATCCTCCGCGGCCCCATTCACAGGTCTTGAATTCATATCCGGTCCCGGACAGGCTCTCCCGTATGCAGCTAACCGCATCTTCCCGTAAACTGTACTGGAGCTTTCTCCTTACCTCCATCCTTGTCGCGGTGACGGGGACATTGCGGGCGCAGACGACGCGGGGAAAGGAATTCTGGACCGGCTTTATGGTGAACCCCTACACTCCCGCCGATCCGATCAAGTTTACGTTGTTTATCACCTCCAGCGTGAACGCCAACGGGACCGTTTCGATTCCGAGAACCGGCTGGCAGACACCCTTCAGCGTCGGCGCGAACTCCGTGGTGAAGGTCGATCTCCCCACGAACGAGGCGCTGGCGATCTTCTCCGATGGAGCGGAACCGAAGGGGGTGCATATCGTGGCAAGCGACACTATCGATGTCTACGCGCTGAACTACGTCAGGCGGAGCCTTGATGCCTCGCTCGTCTTCTCCAACGAGGCGCTTGGAACCGACTATTTCGTCGCCAGTTATCCGGGGCTGATCCTTCCGGGGGGGAATCTTCCATCCGAGTTTATGATCATCGCAACGCAGGATGGAACCGATGTGGAGATCATCCCGGCCGCCGCCACGTATGGGGGGCATCTTCCGGGGGCGCCGTATAACGTCACCCTCAACTCCGGCTATGTCTATCAGGTGCAGTCGGATGATGATCTGACCGGTTCGCGCGTCCGGTCCACCAACGGCAAGCCGTTCGCGCTGATCAGCGGCTGTGCCGGGGGGCAGGTGCCGGTGGGGACGCCGTATACTGATCATCTCTACGAGCAGCAGTATCCGGTATCGAGCTGGGGGACGGAATTTATCGCGATCCCGCTTGCCACGCGGAACGGCGATACGTACCGGATTCTGGCGGGAAGCGACGGCACATCGATCATGCTCGACAGCGGCGCGGCGTTCATACTCAACGCCGGGCAGTTCAGGGAGCTTCAGCTTACAGTGGCAACGGAGATCACATCCTCCGCGCCGATCACCATTGCACAGTTCAGCCACGGCGCCAACTTCGATCACGTGGGGCTGGCCGATCCATTTATGCTGATGCTCACCCCGACCGATCGGCGACGAAGGATGATCACGATCGACGCGATAGCGCTTAACACCACGTATAAGCATTTCGTCAATATCGCCACGCCGACGGCGGGTGTCGGGAGGATCAGGCTGGACGGCGGCTCGATTGCCTCGTTCTTCACGCCGCTTCCGAACAATCCGCTCTTTTCAACGGCATCGATCCCGCTCAACCCCGGCGATCACTCGCTTGCCTCGGCACTGGGATTTACGGCGTATGTCTACGGTTTCGGCGACCTTGAGGCATACGGCTATTCAACGGGGACCGAAAATCCGCTGCCATGCCTTTCCCCCTTCCCGGTTGCTCTCGGCCCGACAAAATTCTGCGAGGGGGATAGCGTTGCGTTCGACGCGGGGGGCGGTTTTCTGGCCTATTCGTGGTCGAACGGCGATACCACGCGGCTTACAAGCATCAGGGCAAATGGCGATTATTACGTAACCACGACCGACAGCAATGGCTGTGTGCAGCGTTCTCCATCGCTCGGCGCAACGGTGTTCGGGCTGCCGAAGCCGGCGATCACCATTCAGGGATCGCTGGTGCTCTGCCCGTGCGACAGCGTTATCCTCACCGCCGCCACGGCGCCGAATTATCTCTGGTCGAACGGCGAGCGGACGCAGAGCATTGTGGTCCGGGGCGCCGGAACGTTTTCGGTGGGGGATACCAACGCGTTCGGCTGCGGGGCCGTATCGGCGGCGGTGACGGTTATCACCAACGAGCAGCGGGCATCGGTGGCGGTTGGCAGCGGGGAGGCGGCGCCGGGGGAGCGGATCGCGATCCCGCTCTATCTGCGCCAGGGGGGAAGTCTTGCCGATTGCGGCATCCGCGATTTCGTTGCGACCCTCCGATTCAACCGGACCATTCTTAACCCGATACAGATCACCGGCGCCTCCGTCATCGCTGATGTGACGAAGGGCGCGGATCGGCTGGTGACGATCAGGGGGACCAGGGGGAGCGATACGCTCGCGGTGATGGAGTTCGGCGTCACGCTTGGCAACGCCATCACCACGCCGGTCGCGCTCGACTCATTTCGATGGGACGGATGCAATCGTCTGCCGACCGATACCGCCGGCGGCGCGGTTGCGTTGCGCGGTCTCTGCACCAACGGAGGAACGCGCCTTGTCTCCGCGCTCGGCGATCTGACGCTGAAGCAGAACGCTCCCGATCCATTCTCATCGGCCACCGCGATCGACTACGAGACCGTGGAGGGGGGGAGGACGCGGCTGTACCTGGTGGACGCGGCCGGACGGCGCGCGCTGACGCTTGTCGATGCCGATATTTCGCCCGGCCGCTATCGGGTTGATCTGGATGGATCATCGCTTAACGCCGGGATCTACTGGTATGTGCTGGAGACGCCGACGGCCCGATTGAGCCGGCCGATGCATATCGTACGGTAGGGGAAGAGCTGCTTCCCCCGTCACAATCAGTCACCATCCCCGATGTCGGGAGCATCGTTCCTCATCGTATATTGTGAACTGCTACACAAGTAGCTGCCGCTACCGGTCTACCTTAGTGCATCGGAGGCGGAAGAGTCGAGACTCGCTTTCCGAACGATTTTCGCTTAGGTTTTTTCCGGGAGATTGTCTTCTTGCCACTCGGGGCAGGGCCATGTGTATGGCTACCCGATCCGAAGACCGCCACGCATCCCCTTGATCACCAGCAGCCGGATCTGTTTCTATCGTCAGCGCGTTTCAATACAATCATTGTTTCTTATATAGTTCCATGGATTTCAATTCATTTGGTCTTTCCAGTCGTATCCTCGATGCAGTTACCGCAGCGGGATATACGACCCCCACACCGATTCAGGCCGCGGCGATTCCAGCCGTGCTTGCTGGTGAGGATGTAATGGGATGCGCTCAGACGGGAACCGGCAAGACCGCCGCGTTCGTCCTTCCGATGCTGGAGCGGCTTCATCAGACCCATTCCGCCGACAAGCGGAGGAAGGTGCGTGCGCTTATCATCGGACCAACACGCGAGCTGGCGGTGCAGATCGAGGAGTCGATCAAGATGTTCGTTCGCTACACGAAGCTCAAGAGCATCGCGGTGTACGGCGGCGTCGGCATCGAGCCGCAGATTCGCGGACTCCGCAACGGCGTTGATATCGTGATCGCAACACCGGGTCGCCTGCTCGATCTTCTCGATCGCAGGGCGATCAACCTGGAGGATGTGGAGATTCTGGTCCTCGATGAGGCCGATCGCATGTTCGACATGGGCTTTATCAACGATATCCGCAAAATCGTTTCGCTTACCCCGAAGACCCGTCAGACGCTTCTCTTCTCCGCGACCATGTCCGGCCCCATCCGCTCGCTTGCCGAGGGGATTCAGAGGAAGCCGAAGATGATCGAAGTGGGGGAGCGCCGTAACCCGGTCGCTTCGGTTGAGCAGCATATCTATCCGATCGATCAGGAGAAGAAGATGGAGCTGCTGCTTCATATCTTCGAGAACGAGGAGATGGAGAGCGTGATCATCTTCTCCCGCACCAAGCATGGCGCCGATCGGATCGCGATGCGTCTGGAACGGAACGGCATCCAGGCGGTGGCGCTCCACTCCGACAGGACGCAGAGCCAGCGCCTGCGCGCGCTCGACGGCTTCAAGCGTGGTCGCTTCAAAGTGATGGTTGCCACCGATATCGCGGCGCGTGGCCTCGATGTTGAAGGGATCTCGCACGTGATCAATTTCGATACGCCGACCTCCGCGGAGGATTATATCCATCGCATCGGCCGTACGGGCCGCGCCGAGTCCACGGGTGACGCGTTTACCTTTGTGGCACGGAGCGAGGAGCAGCACCTTCGGAAGATGGAGCAGCATATCGGTCGCCGCTTCCAGCGGAAGATCTATCCGGGATTCAGCTACAAGCGTGATGATTCCGGCGAGCGTCAGTATCG
>JBDSJW010000447.1:0-5207 GCA_039917235.1 Kapaibacterium sp. (SeqCode)
CCGGGCTCTCCCACCGGATCGACCCGCTGGGCATGGGCACGCTGGGTGCTTGCACTATATGCGGCGGCGGCAACCGCCAGCGCGATAACGATTCTCGTCATGGATGGGAGCCTTGTCGGAATCTCGACTTGCCGGGATCTTCCCGTGAGCCGATGGCGGGCTACGCGATGCCCCGACAGTAGTTGCAAGCAACCGTAACGGACGATCATCGCCCCGGATGGCGGCGGGACCGGGATGCGCGGGACATCTTCTGGACAGAGCCTCTCCCGAACATATATCGGCAGATCCCCGGCAATGCCGACGTTAGCAATTGATGTTTATATTGGTTGTGATGATTGCCGCCGGCTCATCGAAATAGTCACATTGCCGGTTTGGCGGAGATGCCTATATAGTGGCTTTACTACGATATGAAAGCACTTACAGACCTTTTTCAGAACAACCGCGATTGGGCGCAGAGCGTGGTTGACAGCGATCCCGGCTTCTTCACGCGACTTCTGCACCAGCAGGCACCGGAATATCTCTGGATAGGATGTTCCGATAGCCGCGTTCCCGCCAATGAAATCGTCGGGCTGCTGCCGGGGGAGCTTTTTGTGCATCGGAATGTGGCGAACATGGTGGTTCACACCGATCTTAACTGCCTCTCCGTGCTACAGTATGCGATCGACGCACTCGGCGTGCGGCATGTGATTGTCTGCGGCCATTACGGATGCGGCGGCGTACAGGCGGTGATCAACGGCGACAGGTTCGGCACGATCGACAACTGGCTGCGCCATGTCCATGATGTGGCCGATAAGCATCAGGAGATGCTGGAGACCATCGGCGACCGGAAGGAGCGGGTGGACCGGCTGTGCGAGCTGAACGTGATAGAGCAGGTCAGGAATGTCTGCATGACCACCGCGGTGCAGGATGCCTGGGGTCGCGGCCGCGCGCTCTCCATCCATGGATGGATCTACGGCCTGAAGGATGGCCTGCTGCGTGATCTCGAAATATCGATCGACGGCGCTCAGGATATCGTGCCAGCGTATAAATCGGCGCTTGCGCGGCTGGGCGGGCAAACCGCCACGCCGCCCAAACCGGCACGGGCATATCGATTGTGAATATGCGATATCGATAAATTCAGATATCTCCATAATTATAAAAGCCGCGGTTTCAATAAACCCGCGGCTTTTTGATAATTACTTCCGGGCAATTCAAAACATCACCCGACTGATTTCATCCCATCAATAAAAAACAGTCTGGAGCGAGAATTTCCCGTTCGTGATCTTCATGCTCTTTCCGGTTTTATCGTAAAGGGTCGCATTGAATGTCCCTTTCGTCTCATAGTGAGGACTGGTAAATCCCCCCTGCGCCGTCCCCTTTGTGTGTTCGGCAATAAGGAACTGGCTTCCGGTCTGATCGCCCGAGCCCAGCGCGGTTGACCATTTCGTTCCGGTTGCATCGGTCCATGCGATCTCCACCCCTCTCTTCTCCTTCGCCTCGCTCCCAAACGTCATAAGCTCTCCCTGAATGATCATCATATCATAATCACTGGAGTAGGGTTGATGCGGAAAGAGATAAATAAACTCGATGGTGATGGGATGGAAGGCGGTATCGGGAATAAGCTGATTCGACACGAAACTTGAGTGGTTGATTGCGTGAATCTGGGTTACCAGATACGATTTCCCATCACTGGCTCCACCGCTGTGCTCCGAGAAACCCTGCCCATACAGATCGAGCAGTGACGTGCTGTTCGGCTGCTCCTGCTGCGTGATCACCTTGCCGTCGATCGTCGCCTGCACATAATGCTTCCCTGTAAGCGCGACCGGGGTGGGGTTATCGGTGCCGGTTGGCGTGGAATCCTTGGCGCAGCCGGCGATGGAGCCGGCGGCGATCAACGCGGATGATAGATAGAGGAGTGCCCTGATGGGAATGCGTGGTTTGATCATTGACGTGGAAATGTTGAGGAAGAAAGGGATTATGCCGACGATAAGCGACGGGAGACCCATTCAGGGTTTCCCGTTACAAGTCTTTATAACGAACCAGCAAACCGATCCTTACCAGATGGCGGAACAGTATATCACACCTCGCCGGGATTTCCCTCAAGCACCCAGTGTATCATATGAGGATAGGGGGGCACACCAAGCTCCCGCGCGCGCGCGCCATCGGCGGTCAGGCCAATCCAGGCAAGCATCGGGACGCCGAACGTGCGGCCGCCGGTAAAGCTCTCCACCAGACCTTCTCCTCCTCCTTTATAGCCACCGCTGTGGAAGAGCACGGCGGGATCGATCTCCAGATGAACCGCCGCCGCGTATGACCAGGCAATCGCCATCATCTCCTCGGCCGGGTCATCACCGACATGCGTGTGCAGGCCACGGCGGCGCTCCGGGGAGACCACGGCAAGATGCCCCGCTTCGTGGAGAAGATCGCCCGGATAGGTCATCAGCGCCTCATCAGCCAGCAGACCACCGCTGTTCACCTGAATGCCCGGCAGGAACGTATCGCCGGTGATGTTGCCGGAACGGATCTCGATGCCGATATCAACAAGGAAATCGGCGATGCGCTGCGTAAGGGGCGACTGGAATAGTGGACGGGAAATCATGCGGCAGACGATATCGATGATGGAAAACGGAGATGCCTCCACAATGCACGGAAGCCCCCCCGAAATAATCGGCAAGATATCACAATCCCCTTCCGCCTTCCACTCCGCCTGAAGCATTCAAAGGGGGAGGATGAGCAATCGTCTTCCCCCTCGTCGTTCTGTCTCGCGCCCCTATCACCGCCATCACGCCACATCAACACCAGCCGGCAAAAATTTTTCAGCCCCTTTAGGAACCGTTTAAGAGCCGGGCATAGCATGAATACATCTGATAACGGACTGATCAAACTTATTCAACGTAAACGGGACAACGTCATGAATCAGCTCTCTACTTCTCGCAATGACATCATCAACGTCGGCCGGCTCCGCCGGATGCTCCTGGCGATCATCGCCCTCTTCTTTATCTCCATCCCCAGCTTCGCCGGGCCGATCATCTCCATTCATATTGGCCGCCCAAGCCGCGACTGCGCCGGGTTCGGGTTCTGCCGCATCGTCTCCACGCCGCAGGGAACGGTTGATCCCTCCGCGATCACCGCCGAGGGGACGCTGGCCGGCAAGCAGCTTACGCTGGCCTTCAGGGAGAAGCCGCACGAATCGAGCGATATCCTCCCGATCGATAACCCGCTCCAGCTTGATGCCGAGACATCACGCATGCTCGGGGCACGGTCGCTGACGATCCTCCCCGGCCAGTATCAGGTCGATTACACCGCCAACCCGAACGGCACAGTGACCGTTCCGGTTCAGCGGGTCGGCATCACCATTACTATCGAGGTCGGCCGGAAGAGCAGGGGCTGCACCGGGTTCGGCATCTGCAGCATTACGGTCGGCACATCGGCGCTGGATAATCCGGCGCGGGCAATCGCCACGGCGAGCGGCGACGTGCTGACGCTGGACATGCCGGAGTCATCATCGGGGGTCAAGGAGGATATGCTGACGATCGATGAGGATATCGTGCTGGATGACGCAACATCGCGAGCGCTCGGCAGCAAGCGGGTCACCATCCCCGCCGGAACCTATCCGGTCGATTACACCAGCAGCCCGAACGGCACGGTCAATCTTCCCATGCAGCGGTTCGGCTTTACCGTCGAAGTTCAGATCGGCCGCCCATCCAGGAACTGCACCGGCGTCGGCATCTGCAGCATCAAAATCGGACTGGGAATCGACGCGACGAACGCCGACAGGACGGTCCCGACCATCGCATCGCTGGATAGCGGGAAGATGGAGCTGGCATTCCAGCGCGAACTCCCGGAGCAGTCGGATCTTTTCACCATCGACGCGGATTTCCAGGTGGACTCGGCGATTGCGCGGAAGTTCGGAGCGGGAAATCTGGTGATCAAACATGGAGCATATCAGATCAGCCGCACGTCGGACGGCCGTCAGGTGGTGGTGGTCGATGTGGAGCAGAGCGGCATCGTGATCAACATCAGATTCGGCCGCAGGAGCCGGGGATGCAGCGGGTTTGGCATCTGCAGCATCAAGATCGGCGTTGATGGAACCGATGCAACGGAACGCGCCATCGGCACGGTAAATGGCAACACGCTTCATATCGATTTCTTGACGAAGCCGCAGGGGGCCGAATCGGTTCTTCCGATCGATGAGGAGATCACCCTGGATCAGGCAACGGCGACGGCGCTTGGGAAGCGTGGCCTGATGGTCATCCCCGGCCAGTATCGGGTGGATTACAGCGGCAACCCGAACGGATCGGTAAACCTTGGCATCAGGAGCCTTGGCATTACGATCGATGTGAATATCGGCCGCCGCAGCCGTGACTGCCAGGGATTCGGCATCTGCGGCATCGTGATCTCGGCAGACCTTGCATCATCGACTGACAGAACGATCCCGACGATCGGAACGCTTGGCAACGGCACGCTCAATCTCCTCTTCACCAGGGAACTCCCGGAGCAGGGTGATGTGCTGACGATCGATGAGGATATCACGCTGGACCCGCAGGTTGCGAAGTCGCTCGGCTCGCGGAGCGTCACCGTGAAGAAGGGAAGCTATCAGGTTATCCGCGATGCGCAGGGTCATCAGACTGTCAATGTGGATGTGGCGCGATTCGGCATCGGGGTTACCATCTATATCGGCCGCCCGGCCACCAACTGCTCGGGTTCCGGCTTCTGCAAAATCGTCATCTCGATCGATCTGGCGGCCCGCGCCATCCCGGCAACGGTGATCCCGACCGGCAACGGAACGTTCGATGTCCAGCTTCTGGATCGCTCGCCGGAACAGGACTCCACGATTCATATCGATAACGCCCTTGAGCTTGACTCAGCAACCGCGGCGGCCCTCGGCGTAACGACGATCCTTCCGGGCGAGTATCCGATCAGCTACGACTCCAACGCGAACGGCAACCTTCACATCCGTGGCCGAAGCGCCGGCACCAACGGCGTCGCAACGGCATCGGCTGCAAACGGCGCGGCAATCGCCCTTCCGAACCCGGTCGGTGGAACCGGCACCATCCGATTCACCGTCAGGAAGAGCGGCCCCGTCACCGTGACGCTCACCGATGCAAACGGCCGCCAGGTGGCGCGTCTGCTGAACGGACGGACGATGGAGGCGGGAAATGGCGAAGTGAACTTCAACGCCGCCGGGCTCCCCTCGGGGAGCTACTACTTCTCGATCAGCACGGCCG
>JBDSJW010000448.1:0-6473 GCA_039917235.1 Kapaibacterium sp. (SeqCode)
CAATGAAGAGATTTACGTTTCGTACCGACAACCAGGCCTGGTCGGCCATGCGGTCGATAGCCACGGGCTGCCTCCTTGCTCTGCTGCCGGCGGGGGGCATGATGGCCCAGTCCTACTCTCTCGGCACGGAGAGCGGGACATATCAGGATTTGCAGGGAGGGACAAAGGCGAGCATCGAGATCGGCGATTCGGTCAACGTGCACTTTATCGATCTGAGCGGGGCTCAGTTCAGCCTGTTCCGCCGTCCCTACTGGCTGAAGGATTCGCTGGGGATTCAGATCACCGGCTATGGCAATCTGAGGATCGATAACGATACCGCGTTTGTGATCATCGATGGCCTCTTCAGCCAGTTGGCTCCGCGCGATGCCAGCTCCGGGATCTCCTATGTCGTGGATGGGCCTCCGGGGGATGTTGTGGTGAAGGTGGAGTGGAAGAACGTCGGGTTCCAGGCCGGCGCGGCCGGCGATTCCGCCAACTTCCAGATCTGGCTCCATCAGAAGACCGGCGTTATCGAGATACGGATCGGGCCCGGCTCCGCCCCCGATCTGGCAACCACGCTCGGCGTGTGGATGGGGGCGTTTATCTCCCCGCAGAGCTTCAAATACATGGTCGAGAAATGCTGGATCGTGGGGGATCCCTCCAAGCCGACGTTCGATGTCAGCCGTAACTTCACATTCAACAGAATCAGAAGCCTCCCCCCCTCCGGGACCATTCTCCGCCTGACTCCCCAGGGTTCGCTCGGCGCGCCGGCGGTCGGAAAGCATTCCGGGATCATCGATCTTTCCCCGAGCCCAACCGGCGATCGCGTGGAGCTTCGCATGGATCGGGATCTGCCGCCGGGGGCCGCGCTCAGGGTTACCGATGTTGCCGGGCATCTGGTTCGGGAGAAGTTGCTTGATGCGGGGGAGCGGGTGATCGATCTCTCCACGGTGCCGCGTGGCGTCTATATCGTGGCCGTTGATCTCAATGGCGACACCTACACCAGCAAGGTGATCCGGCGATAGCCCTCCCCGATCCTATTACATCATCGCATCCCGACGCGTCACGGCACTTCCGCCGTGGCGCGTCGGAGTTTCAGGCCGGCACCCCGCATCACCCAACCCTCCGGCGAACCTGGTATCACCTCAATTTTTTTTCATCTCCGTGCGACACTTTACAATCCCCCGGGTCTTGATGTTTATATTTGGACAAAGTCCATATAAGCGATCCCGCTGAAATGATCTCCCGGGTAATCGGAACCGCCCGGAGAATATGCCGGCCCTGAAGGCGCTGTGCCGAGGGAATATTCGGATACCAAGCCCTCCGTAAGAAGGAGGAGAGCTTCTGATAAGTATACACTTGGATTTAGTCCAAATAAATTTTGGATATCCCTCGGCAACACGCGGTGCGGCCGGGCTCGCAGATCGGCGTGAGTGGAGATCAACAACAATTCCAGACCCGTTAACCTCAAAACCCGAAGCAACAATGCGTTCCACAACTACCATTCTCTTGGTCTGCCTATGCGCAGTCCTACAGATCAGCATCGCGAAGGCACAATCCACGGGGAGCGTGCAGGGGACCATCAGGACAACCGACGGGGTGCCGGCATCCTCGGTGACCGTGGTTATCAAGGGGAGCAGAAAGAGGGGGATGACCGGAAAGGATGGCGCCTATATCCTCAAGGATATCCAGGCTGGGCACTACACCATCGTCGCCACGCACGTGGGAATGGATCCGCAGGAGAGGAATGTGGAAGTGGTTGCCGGCGGGGCCACCAGGATCGATTTCGAGATGGAGGAGGGGGTGCTGGAATCCGAAGGGGTGATGGTGACGGCGAACAAGAGCCGCAACGGGATTCCGGTATCGATCGGCAAGGTGAATATCGCGCCGATGGATCTGCCGCAGAGCATCGCCACGGTGGACAGGACCGTTATCGAGCAGCAGCAGGCGCTCCATCTGAGCGATGTGCTGAAGAATGTGAACGGCGTCTATCAGATGGGAGGGACCGGTGGGATACAGGAGGAGATCGCCGGACGTGGCTTTGCGTTTGGCAGCAGCAACACCTTTAAGAACGGCGTACGCTTCAACAACAGCACCATGCCGGAGGTCAGCTCGCTGGAACGGATGGAGGTGATGAAGGGGAGCAGCGCCATCCTGTTCGGCAATGTGGCGGCCGGCGGCGTTATCAACCTGGTAACCAAGAAGCCGAAGTTCACCCCCGGCGGCGAGGTGAGCATGCGGGTGGGGAGCTATAGCATGTACAAGCCGTCAATCGATGTCTACGGGCCGGTCCTCAACAGCGAGGATGTTGCCTACCGCGTGAATGCCTCCTACGAAAACGCCGCCAGCTTCCGCGACAGCGTCACCTCCGACCGAATCTATCTCAACCCGTCGTTCCTCGTCAACATGGCGGGGAACACGCAGGTGCTGATCGAGGGGGATTATCTGCGCGATTATCGAACCGTTGATTACGGCACCGGCTCCATCAACTACTCGATCGCGGAAGTTCCCAGAAATCAGTTCCTCGGCGCAAGCTGGTCCTATTACCACGTAAGCCAGGGGAGCGCGACGGCGACGATCACGCATCACTTCGATGAGAACTGGCAGATACGGGGCGTGGGGGGCTATCAGAGCTATAAGAACGATCTGTTTGGCACCACACGGCCGAATTCCGGTACAACGGTGCAGACCAACGGCAACTGGGTGCGGGGAATTCAGCGGAGCGTGGTGGATGAGAAATATTACGTCGGCCAGATCGATTTCTCCGGTCGCCTGACCACCGGCTTCCTTGGGCATACGCTCCTTGTCGGGGTGGATGCTGATAAGTACAGCACGCAGACGGTGGCGTATAACGGCATCACCAAATATGACTCGGTCAACATCTTCAACCTTGATGCGTTCAAGCAGCGCGGCGATATCCCCGACATCAAGCCGAAGACGAAGACCGAAAGCCCGCTCAACCGCGCCGGCGTCTACGCGCAGGATCTTATCGCCGTGGCGGACTGGCTGAAGGTGCTTGCCGGCGCGCGCTGGAGCTACCAGCAGACCATCAGCAATGTGCTCACCTACGCCAACGATTCCACCGGGACCACCACCAACTACGACGACGCCGTAACGCCGCGATTCGGCATCGTCTATCAGCCGTTTTCCACGCTCTCGATCTTCGCAAGCTACTCCAACTCCTTTACGCTCAACAAGGGGGTCGATATCGACGGCAGGGCGCTGGACCCTTCCTATATCAACCAGTATGAGGTGGGGGTGAAGAGCGATCTGATCGATGGCGCGCTCTCCGCCAACGTCACCGCATACCAGATCAGGAACAGCAATCTGGCGCAGACCAGCCAGGCCAACGGCAACACCGACGCCAATATCAAGGAGCTGGCGGGGGAGGTGACGAGCAGGGGAATCGAGCTGGATATCATGAGCCGGCCGTACCACGGGTTTACGTTTCTCGCGGGATACAGCTACAACAGGACGCAGTACACCAAGAGCAATACGTACATCGTTGGAAGCGAGCTGCCGTACAACCCCAACCATACCGCGAACGCCAGCATCACCTATACCGTAAGCGACGATACCTGGCTGAACGGGCTGAGCCTGGGGGCAAGCCTCCTCTATGTGGGGGATCGCGAGGCCGGCCGCTCCACGCGGCTCACGGTGAAGAACGATGCCTTCAAGCTCTTCGCGCTCCCCAACTACACGCAGTTCGATATCTCGGCCGGCTATCAGTTCAGCAAGCTGGCGGTGCGGGCCAAGGTCTCCAATCTCTTCAATGTGCTGAGCTACTACGTACACGACGATAACAGCCTGAACCCGGTGGCTCCACGGATGTTCTCCCTGACGACCACCCTGCAATTCTGAGTCGGGAGGCGATGTTCGGGGGGCCGTGACATCGCTCCCACATCATCGGCGCCGCTGGAAGCCGGCCGATCCGTTCCATCTGGTTCGGTTTCCGGCGGCCGCTGATGTCCGCGCGGATCAATGACGGAATAAGAAACGTTGATGGATGATGGAGGGGTTATCCGCGGCGCGTCATCACCGGCGGGAGGGCCGGTGGCTGAAACGTGGCGGATAATCGGCGCGGGCACTCGATGGCATATGGGGCCATCGAGTGCCTTGTGCGTTTATGGGAGCTGCGACCATCACCAGGCTCCATTGTCTTTATACCATGCACGACCGGGTGCGCCGGAAACGTCCTTTTCCCATCCATGGCGGAGCAACCCCGGGAACGGTTATATTCCGCGACTGGTTGTTGATGTGACATCGATCCCCCTCCGGCGTCGATGAAATGCCTCCGGCGATAATTCCTCAGAACGTACTTTTCCCGATCATCCATGCGCGATCGTTTCAATAAAATCCTCCCGACAGCCATCTTCTCCGCCGCCCTCTCGCTGGCGCTTCCTCTGTCGGCACAGCCGCGGAATCCTCCGGCAATTGGATCGGCGTCACACACCAACACGGACCGGCAGAACCTTGGCCCGGCCATCAACTCCGGGAGCATCGAGATCCTTCCCATCGTCAGCCCCGATGAGAAAACCATCTACTTCGACCGGAAATACAGCAGGGGAAATGTGGGCGGGATGAACGATGAAGATGATATCTATTACAGCACGCTTGGCCCCAACGGCGCCTGGCTGCCGGCGAAAAACCTGGGGCCTCCCCTGAATACCCCCGGCTCCGATGTCCTCTTCTGGATCTCCGCCGATGGAACTACCGCGCTGGTTCATAATGGCGGGAAGATCAACGGCAAGACGATAGGGCTGGCGATCTCCAAACGATCCAATGGGACATGGGGAGCGCCAAAACCGATTTCGGTCGCCGGCCTCGGAAACCTCAGCGAGATCAGCGATGGTTATCACGCCAACATCTCGCCGGACGGCACCCGATTGCTGGTGGCCTACAGTCGCGACCGGGCCAACCCGGAGAATCTCGACATCTATTCATGCCCCGCTCTCAGCAACGATTATATGCGATGGGGAGCGCCGGTCAGCCTGGGGGATAGCATCAACTCCGCCGGCTCGGAATGGGCGCCGTGGATTGCATCGGACAATCATACGCTCTATTTCGCCTCCGGCGGGCATGGCGGATACGGCGCCACCGATCTCTTTATCAGCCGGCGGCTTGACGATACATGGCAGAAATGGTCGGCGCCGGTCAACATGGGCCCGATCATCAACACCGCCGGTTACGAGGCCTCGATATCGATACCGACCGGCGGCACTCACGCCTACGTCAGCGGCGTCGGGTTGATGGGGGATGCCACATACGGCCAGTCCGATATCTATCGCATGAACCTCGATGACTCCTCGCGACCGCGGCGTTACCGGAAACTGGCGGGGCGGCTGACTGCCGCGGGACGCGGAATCCGCGGGCTTGTCAGGGTGGAACGGCTGCCGCAACGGGACGTTGTGGGCTCCACGACAAGCGATGAGGCGGGGGGCTTCCGCTTCGATATTCCCGCCGGCTCGGAGTATCGCGTTACCGGGTGGGGCGCGGGGCATGGCGAGGTGTTCGCTACCGTCGATGCGCGGAATGCCGATGAGAATCCTCTGAACGTGATGCTCGAACTGGTGGATGGCGCTCCGGGGCGCGATACATCGGTTGTCCGGCGTGGGCCGGGAGCCGATCGCGAAATTCTCTACCAGACCGATATCGATGGCTTCGCCGTCGGCTCATCGGATCTGCCGAAAACTGGAATCCCCCGACTGACGAAATCGCTCCAGGTTCTCCGCGACGCGCTGGCGCATGAAGGGGGGAAGGTGCGGGTGATTGGCTACACCGATGATACCGGCGAGAACGACAGCAACCACGTGCTGAGCCTTGCCCGCGCGAACAGCGTGCTCCAGTGGCTGCGGAGCAACGGCGTTCAAATGGGGGAGTCGGGGGGGGAGATATCGCTGGCCGGCCAGGGGGAATCCAGCCCCGTTGCCAGCAACGACACCCCCGCCGGGCGCGCCCGCAACCGTCGCGTGGTGATCATGGTGACCATTCCGGCAAAGCCGCGATAGCCTTCCAGGCGGCCGGTGAGTCACCATCTCCCGGCCGCATATCCGCCATTTCTCCCCATCGCAACGACCTTTTATGCCTGAGTCCGCTCATCTTTTCTTTCCAAACAGATTCCAATTGCAATAAGATCAACGCACCAAGAGAGATGGCTCCTTTGTAAATTGACGTGATTATCCGTATCTCATGCCATGCCGGCGGATCGTTCATGGCTGAGCCGACGCGCTCCACGAGCGGGCTTGATGCGCTCCACACGACGTTGGAGAGCATCGTTATTCAGAGAATAGGACGTTTTACCCAGGAGAGCACAAGACAATGGCAATTGATGTTCTGATGCCCAAGATGGGCGAATCGGTACAGGAAGGGACGATACTGCGGTGGTTGAAACAGCCGGGCGATACGATCGAGCGTGATGAAGTGATCGCGGAGATATCGACCGACAAGGTTGATACGGAGATCCCATCGCCGGCGGCCGGAACGCTGCTGGAGAT
>JBDSJW010000449.1:0-4482 GCA_039917235.1 Kapaibacterium sp. (SeqCode)
GCGAGGCCGCGGCGGCAAATGATCTGGAGATCAGGGCGCTGGAGGATATCCAGGAGATCGCCGCGATCGCCGGAAATATCGATGATCCCGCCGTGCTGGAGGGATTGATCAATCAGATAACGAACGAGCCGGACGCCGGCAATGACGAGCCGACGAAGGATGAGCCGACAAAGGAAAACGGAAACGGGAAGACAGACGAGACGAACGCCAATGACTGAGCAGCCGGAGAAGACAACGCGGATTGCCAAGGATTTTCACTGGGAGATGGGGCACCGTCTCCCGTTTCATGGCGGCGGGTGTAAAAATATCCACGGCCATTCCTACAGAATGCGGGTGGTGATCGATGGCCTGCTGGATGACCATGGGATGGTGATCGATTATTTCGATCTGAAGGAGATCGTGGACCCGTTGGTGGAGCTGATCGATCACTCATTTCTCTGCGATGATCATGACCAGGAGATGCTGGCCTTCTTTGCCGCCAACCCTCTCAAACATGTCGTGGTCCCCTTCCTGACCACCGCCGAAAATCTGGCGAACTGGATGCTCGGCCAAATCGCCGGGCGTCTCAAATCATACAGCCATCTCACGGCGCTGACCGTGCGGATTCACGAAACCGAGCGGACGTATGCCGAGCGCGGTATGCAATTGCGGCACGTCCCTTCAGAGCATCAGTAGTCCCATGACTTCCATCTCTCCTCCCAGCGATCCGAATCGCGCGGTCGTCCTCGTCAGCGGCGGCATGGATAGCTGCGCCGTTGCGGCGATTATGAAATCGCAGGGGTACGAGCTGAATTTCCTTCACACGAATTACGGTCAACGGACCGAACGGAAGGAGCTGGAGTGCTTTCATGCGCTGGCCGGCCATTTCGACGCAACGCGGAAGCTTGTGGTGGATATCCGGCATCTGGCGATGATCGGCGGCTCCAGCCTGACCGACCGGCATATCGAGGTGACCCCGGCGGCGCTGGAATCCAGGGAGGTTCCATCCAGCTATGTCCCGTTCCGTAACGCGAACATTCTCGCCATTGCCGTAAGCTGGGCGGAGACGATCGGTGCCGGGGCGATAGCAATCGGCGCGGTGGAGGAGGATTCCAGCGGATATCCCGATTGCCGCCAGGTCTTCTACGATGCGTTTCAGAGGACGGTGGACCTGGGGACGCGACCGGAAACGGAGATCAGGCTGATGACGCCGGTGATTACGATGTCCAAGGAGGAGATCGTTGCAACCGGCCTCCGCCTGAACGCGCCGTTCGAGCTGACCTGGTCCTGCTACACGCGCGAGGATGCGGCGTGCGGCAAATGCGATAGCTGTGCTTTGCGGCTGCGAGGATTCCAGCGCGCCGGCGCAAATGATCCTGTTCTGTACGCGAGCTGATGTTTTCTTTTGTCGGGGGAGGTTTCAAACCTCCCCAATGATTCTGTAAGGGGACGTTTGAAACGTCCCCCGACAAGAGACAATCATTCCGTTTTCAATCCCACCAGACCGACTCGGCAGACCGACTGGTACTCGCATCCGCGGCAGACTTCGTTGACATCGCGCGTGGTAACGTGATAGATGCCTGTCGCAATCCCATCCACATATCCCGCCGCGTTTGCAAATACTTCGTCGATAATCAACTGAAGGTCCTCCACGGTTTCGGGATCGTTTGCGCTGCGACGGAGATCGATCACATCCTTCTTCAATTCATTCGGAACGAAGATCGCCGTTGTCTTTGTGTCAACATTGCGCGCGTCGAGACGATAGTAGATTCCGCCGACCGGCTTCACGCGATCGAGCGGCATCTCGTAATGCGCGGCAAGTTTGTGGCGGATCACCTCCAGATAGATCATCAACTGAAGACTGCTCCCCTCCCTGATATCCTTCCGTACCGGCGGCGTCCCGGTCTTGTAATCCGCGACCGCGAAATAGAGATCATCGCCACGCCGGAATACCTCCACCCTGTCCACCGTCCCCTGCACCAGCAGATCGTTCACCTTGACCTCCTCCCCGGAGGAGAGCCGTCCATCCACCGACCCCGCACGCATCCGCCCACCCCCGAA
Organism: Kapaibacterium sp. (SeqCode); assembly: GCA_039917235.1. Classification (GTDB taxonomy): domain Bacteria; phylum Bacteroidota; class Ignavibacteria; order OLB7; family OLB7; genus JAFDZV01. The sequence goes on from JBDSJW010000449.1 coordinate 2,041, forward strand.
GCTCACCTCGAAGAACTCCGGGAGCAGTTCCGATTTCTCGGTCTCCGTCCGGTCCACATCCGCCGTAATCCATTGCTCAAGTAATCCTTCAAGTACGCTGCTCCCTATCAGCCGCTCCTGATCGATACGCCAGTAGGGATGGTCGAAGACGATGCCGGCGATCTCCTCGGAGGCGATCTCACGGGCGCGTTCCAGCGCCAGATCGCGCGATGCTGGGCTGATCGGAAGCTCTCCGGCTTCGCGTAGTTCGGTGTAGAGACGGAAGAGGACCGTGTGAAGAAGGAGCCCGCGTTCAAGCGGCGTCAGGGAGACATCGTAGGATGCGGGGGAGTTAATGCTCATTACGCGCTTCGCGAAGAACTTGAAGGGACAGCGCGCATAGAGTTCTAGTTGCGATGCTGAATAACGATTCTTCCGTCGCTCCGCCAGGACCGCCGCCTCTTCCGGCGTCAGTGCTTCCGTCAGGATGCCGCGGTATTCACGGGCAAGTGAGCTGTCATCATCGGCTTTCGCGCGGTCACGATCCCGCTCGATCGACGAAGTATGGCGCAGATTGCGGAGCATCGTCTCGGCGCCATCGACGCCGGGGACGGTGCTATGACTCCAGAGGGCGGAGCCCGCTTCCTCGGCGAGCGCTTCGTACGTTGCAATCGACGTGAGAAACTCCGCGTGCCGGGGTGGAGTTTCGCCGCGCCTGGCGTTATCCCGCACCACGCGAAGCTCATCCAGCACCACCGCGCGGCCCGATTTCTCCACCGTCGTGATTCTGAGAAATGCGTCGAGGAAGGAGGAGCGGACCAGCGCGGTTTCGCCGGAGAAACGGGGGTAGGTCAGGATCAGCCTGTCGCGAAACCCGGTGATGGCGGAATAGAACTCCATCCTCTCCCTTCGAAGCTGTCGTTCCTGCGCGCCGGGGAGCGGGCGACCGAGGAATGTTTCGGGGATGTAGGTGCTCGGAAACTCACCATCAACAAGCCCGCAGACGATCACCACATCGAACTCCAGCCCCAGCATGCCGGAGATCGGCGTTACCAGCACTCCGAAATCGTGTTTCTCGCGGAGCCGGTACTGAGCCCGGAGCGCGGCGGTGCGGATCTGATCGATATAGAAATCGAGCGGGAACCGGCCATCATCATTCCTCCCCTTTTTCCCCTCCGCCGTTTCCTTCTCCCTCTCCGCGCGATTAATCTCATTCCGCACCTCGAAGAACTCCACCATTTCATCCAGCAGGCGGAAGAACGCGCCAAGCGCGCGGGTATCCCGTTCCATCTCATCGTGAATCCGCTGCCAGTCCTGCGGCGTGCGGGAGCGGGCGTCCAGATCGTGGCGGAGCTTCATGATATTCTCCGGCGCGCGGAGCTTTGCCACCAGCGTCCTGAACGCGGCGCCGAACTCCGTCGGGGTCATCCTCCTGTCGAATTCATCCAGCGCCCCCTCCAGCGCGCCGATGCTCCCTGCCGCGCGACGAAGCGTTTCCAGCTCAAGGTGAATCGCGCGCCGGTCATCCTCATCGGTCACCGTGGAAAGCCTTGGCGCCAGATAGGAAATTCGCTGCCCGATCCTTCTCCCCCACGTTGCCCGTCCGCGGCGGATGCGGAGTCGCGCGGCGGCATCGGTGAGCGCGGCCGCATCCACGGCGCCGCCGAAGCTGAGATAGGGAGATGTGATGGCGCGGATAACATCGCGGCGGTCGTAGCCGTTGGCGGGGATGGCAAGCGCGGAGATCAGCGCGGTCATCAGCGCGTTCCTATCCAGCAGAAACGGCGCGGTGATATTGGCCGGGATACCATGTCCGGCCAGATGTTCGTGAAAAAGCCCGGCGTAGGAATCCATGGAGTGGGCCGTGATGCAGATCCGTTCCGGCTGCACCCCCTCATCGATCACCAGCGATTTCACCAGCGCCGCGATTCCCTGCGCCTCCTCCTCCCGATTGAAGAGACCATACATCGTGATCCGGTTATCGAAAACTGAGTTTTCGATCCGGTCATCGGTGCGGAAGAGATTTTTCCGCATATGATGTCGGAATGGCTGGCGGCGATGTTCGGGGATATCGGTTTGCAGCGGATCAAGATCGAGCGTGCGATATCCCGAGAGGGTAAGATCGCCATGCACTTTCTCGAAGTTGCCGTAGAGCGGGCCGTTCTCCGCCGCGTAATCGAAATAGATATGGACGCCAAGCCCCGCCACACCGCCAAGCTGCTGAATCATCTTGAGTTCCGGCGGGGTGAACTCGTTGAACCCCGAGACCAGCAGATGGGTGACATCGGGGAACGCGCCGCGGAAGGTGATATCCCGCTGCTGGAAGAGCGCCGTGTTCAGATAGGTCATCTTGCCGGCGTGATCCATCCAGTGGCCGCTCAGGAGCCGGAGATATTCGCTGTAGATATTATAGAGATCGCTCAGTTTGGTGGTATCAAATCCGGGCGTGTCCTCATTTGCCTT
>JBDSJW010000450.1:0-4600 GCA_039917235.1 Kapaibacterium sp. (SeqCode)
GACCACATCACCGGTTCCCTTCTTCGATTCGTCATCCAGAGCGCAGAGATCCTTCGGGCAATGTTCGAGCGCATCGGACGTGATCGACTGGAAATATTCGAAGCGATGACCGCATGTTTTGCACTGATAGTCGTACGTAGGCATGTGTTGATTGACGAATGATATTGATGTGATATCCTGTGTCGGGGGACGTTTCAAACGTCCCCTTACGGGATCGTCCAGACGCAAAGCATCTGCGTCAGAACGCGTGTCCGATGCCGAAATGCACCACAAGCGATGGAAAGAACGGCCGGTTTGTAATCCACCGCGTCCGCCCCTCAAGCCCGAATGTGACGGGATCGTAGATCGGTATGCCGGCGCCGATGCGGATCGGCCCGATGGGCGTATCATATCCCACTCCCGGCCCGATATCCAGGCCGATATTCGACAGGACATAATCAAGCGAGACGCGACGGATATCCTCCCGATCGCGGAAAAAGGCGTTCCCCGCGTCCGCGAACCCGATGAAGACAAGCTGATTAAGCTGACGGCCGAGCGATGAGCTGTTCGGAAGATCGAACGGATGATAACGAAATTCGGCGCTAAGTTCCAGTAGCCCAAGCCCGCCGAGCAGACGACGATTCTCATCGACGATCGACTTGATGATCGGATCGGCGCAGCTCGCGGTGGCGGAATCGGCCACCTCCGGCGGGCGCGTCGCAAGCATATCACCGGCGCCCCAGCCGCGAAGGCTGCTGGCTCCGCCGGCCGAGAACCTGCTGCTGATCGGCGTCAGCGGAAGCGCTCCGACCTCCCCGACCATGCCGATATGCGCGCGATACGCAAACACCAGGCGATCGTTTATCGGCACAAACTTCCGGTAATGCGCCTCCGCCTTCAGAAACCCGCCCGACAATCCCCCCGTTATCCCGAACTCCGCGCGCCCGTCGATCAGATTGCCGCTTGTTGGAGAGAAGTAATCGTTCCGGTGATCGCCGATCGCCGAGAGGTCCAGGATATAGGTCCACTTGAGCTTGTCGAACTCCTCGCGCGCCTTGGTATCGCCCGGCGCCAGGAGCGAGGGATCATCCCCCTGAAGCACCTGGAGATGGTAAACATTATCGATCAGCGTCCGCTCGATCGCCTTCTGAAGCTGCGTCGTATCGCAGCCGGTCGGAAGGCTGGCGGCGGAGTCCTGCACGCGCAACCGCGCAAGCTGCCTGATATAGGGGCCGATCGTATAATACTTGGTAAAGGAGGGAATCGTTACCCGGATGGAGAGAAGGTTGAAGAGCGTATAGCGCGGAAGGCGATAGGCCAACTCGAAAACGCCCGCCACGCGGAGCGATCGAAGCGTGACATCGTTCCTGCCGGAGATGTTATCCCGCAGACGATCCACCACATTGAAATCGGCGCTTCCCGAGGCGAGAAGGCTGAGCCGCTTGCCGCCGATAAACGGAACCCACGGCGCGGAGGGGAAATAATAGGAGGCGCCCACTCCCCCCTGCGATTCGGTAAGCGGATAGGATGTTGCAAGGCTTCGGAGCGGCGTAAGGAATCGACCGGAAACGCTTGCCCGCTGCGCCTTGCCGAAAAGGTTGTAGAGCGTATAATCGGATGTGATGCCCAGGTTCGGGACATACTCGCTGAAGCGTTTTTCCAGGGAAAATTCCGGCGAGGCGCGAAAATCGTGGAGGGGCCTGAGCCGCGTGTTGATATTGAGGCCAAGAATGCTGTCGGTGGTCAGCGCGCGGACCGTATCGATGCCGACGATATCGAACGTCCCCAGCTCATAGAGATTCGCCACGGTCTGGTCGATCAGCTCCTTGTTGTACCATTCCCCCTCCTTGTACTCCCGCTGGTCCAGCACCAGCCCGCTATCCACCTGCATCTCCTTCGATGCGGTATCGGGGGTGTAGATCGTCTGCCCCACGCGATACCGCGTGCCGGGGTAGATAAAGACCAGCGCGGAATCGAACGGCTCGGCCACAAATGGCTTACGCGCCGTCAGCAGCGTGGGCGTGGTCCAGGCCGCGAATGCGTAGCCGCTGTTCTTGAGCGATGCAACGATCCTGTCGCTTTCGGCGAGGAGATCATCCTTCGAAAACCCGCGGCCAAGATCGATGATCTGGGGGCGGATCAGATCGGTCGTGATATTCTCGGGGACATCCTCCAGCCCGAAATAATGAACGCCGTTGATCGCGTATCGGGAGTTCTCCTGGATGATATAGCGGATGATCGATGTGTTGCGGGCCGTATCAAGCAGGAGGCGAAACCGGATATGGGCATCGTGATAGCCGAAATCGTTGTAGAGGCCGAGCATCCGCGCGGTATCGGCGGCGGCGGTGGTCAGGTTGAGATACCGAACCTCCCCGCCAAGGCTGTCGATGGTCCGCTGAACCTCGGCGCTGTCCGCGTCGGGAGTCAGCGGGTTCTCGGTGATCACCGAACCGATCAGCGAAAAGAAGCGCTTGATAAGGGGGATCTTGGTGGGATGCGTCTCCATGACGGTCAGGAGCTGCTCATCGGTCAGCTTATCGTTCCCCTCGAACTCCACGGCGACCAGAATCGGATGAACGGCGATCGGCAACGGTGGCCGGGCCGCCACGGTTCCATCCTCCGGCGACTGCGCCACCACGGTTGACCGGGTCGCGGCAAGCACCAGGACAAGCGGCAGCAATCCCCGCAGGAGGCACCAGACGATCGAGCTGTACGGTCTACCGAAAATGTTCATCATCCACCGATCGGTATATCCAATTTCCCCGGCGGGGCGATGCCCCGGAAGGCTTACGATCCCGTGGGACAGAGATGCCAGAGGCATACGGGATCAGAGAAACGATACAGGCCATCCAATTACATGCCTGGGAGAAATCATCCCGCAATCTCCAGGGATCCTCACGTCGAAACCGGCGGCGCAACGTCCGGCACGGCATACATGATGAAGGCCAACGCAGCGGATGACGTCCTTCAACAGTCTGTTAGCGACAAGGCGGAAATAAAGATGGGGAAGCCTGCCTTGCAATCAACGAAGGCAGGGGACTTCCCCTGAAAGATCATAACAGAATGGACCGCCGGCCCGTTAGCGGAGGCCCTTCCATGGCATATCATCAAGCCCGCCAGGAATCCGCATCTATTTGATACGCCACGATTGGATCGTGACGATCAATAATCCTCCGAATCCTCTTCAAAGAAAAGATCATCGTGGTTCATGGCCTCCGGCCAGATATCCTCGATGCTTTCATACACTTCATCTTCCTCGTCGTTCAACTCCTGTAGATTCTCGATCACCTGGAGCGGAGCCCCCGTGCGGTTCGCAAAATCGAGCAGCTCTTCCTTCGTTGACGGCCAGGGCGCGTCCTCCAGATAGGAGGCAAGTTCAGGTGTCCACAGCATGGGTCTCGTACTCCTGTGTTAGGTTGGAAACATTGGAACAATCTCACGTTGGTTCCCGAGCTGACCTTTCCGAAACAACGTTCACCGACAGGAAACGGTCTCCAAAGGGGCTACGCTTATGCCTCAGGTCATCGTACAATAACTGAGCCAGCCCGGGAAAATATCATCACCATCGGCGCACATGGAGCTCCCCAACTCCGGGCGAGACGCACTCGGCGCTCCCCAACGTGAATGGGGCGCGAAGTTATACATCTTTCGTTCAAACGCAAGACTTCACCGGGGTGAAATTTTGTGATGCCCTCTCATCGCCGATCCGGCTGCGGGGACGTATATCACACCACCCTATTGGCTCCGCCATATCGAAACCGGAAGCCGGGGAAACGCCGGTCACGCGCCATCGTAGCGCCCCCTGATGTTGGGGATCAGATATTCATCGAAAGCCCTCGCGAAATCGTACGACGGATTCCAGCCCCAGTCGGCACGGGCACGGGAGTCATCCACATCAGCCGGCCAGGTGTCGAGAATTCCCTGGCGCTGCCAGTCGTTGTCGTAGGTGATCAGGGCATCGGGAAACGCGGCCAGCGTCTTGATCTTGATCTCCTCGGCGGACGGGGAGAAGGAGCCGACGTTATAGACGGTGGTGCTCAGGTTTTCGAACGGCGCATTGAACAGGTTGAGCAGGGCGTCGATCGCGTCAGGCATCGCCATAAACGGGATGCGGGTATCCGGCCGGGCAAAGCAGGCGTACTCCTCCCCCTTCGCGGCCGCGTGGAGCATCTCCGGCGCGTAATCGCTGGTCCCCCCCGATGGAACCGTAAAGGCGCTGATCAGCCCCGGAAAGCGGAGCGAACGGAAATCGATATGGAACCCGTCGCGATCGGCGGCAAGCTGGCGATAGTGACGCGTGTAGTAGCGGCCCAGATGCTCGCACGAGAGCTTGTTGATGCCGTACATCGTGGTCGGCACCAGGAAATCCCCCTCCACGACCTTATCAGCGGCGGCCTTGGTCTCCACGTCCGGCAGGCCGTAGACGGCAATCGAGCTCGGGAAGATGAACTTCACATTGGAGCCGAAGTTCCGCGCCTCGCCAACGGCGAACTTGAGGAGATTGAGCGTCCCCTGGACATTGATCTCGTGAGCTGTTTCCGGGATGAATTCGCCGCGCGTGGAGAGCATGGCGGCAAGATGGAAGATCCCGGCGATCTGATACTCCGAGGCGATGCGCTCC
>JBDSJW010000451.1:0-17944 GCA_039917235.1 Kapaibacterium sp. (SeqCode)
ATTGGGGACCAATTCCACCGCCCCGAGCTTCACATACCAGGGCATCAGGACCTTGTCCAGAAGCACCAGCAGCAGAAACATCGCAACAATGGCGATCAGGAGATACTTGATCAGCGTCCCCCAGCGGACGCGCGTGTCGAGCTTTTTCACCTCGGCCTCCCCCCCTCCGTTGCCATTGGCGACGCCCGGTGGTGTTTCTATGGTTTTGCTGTCCTGTAGTATTTCGTTCGCCATCGTGTGTTCCTGCCAGACTCTCTATCACGCGCGAGCCCTTGTCCGTTACAGCTCCACGCCCTCCATTTTCATGATCCTTCAAACTTACTGAATCTCATTGATTGATAGGGTTGGTTCTTGTAAGAGGATCGAACAACATGCGCCGGGGCGATGGGTCGTCATCCGATCACCGTCGTATCCCTGTAACCGGGGGAACTGGTACGCATATAGTTGGATGAAGTTTGTATTTTCCTTCGAGAGCGCCGGCAGTTTCCGGCAACCATTTTGACTGGTTGACAGATTAATGAACGCAAAGCAACTCCGTGCGATCATCGAACTTGGCGAGACCGATACCGTCGAGTTCAAGCGAAAATTCTCGGGATTTGAGAAGATCGCCAAGGAGATGATCGCGCTGGCGAACACGCGGGGAGGCTATCTGCTGGTCGGCGTGGATGACGATGGAACCGTGGTCGGCGTCGACAGCGAGAAATCGGAGATCGACCTGATCACCTCCTCGGCGGAATTCTACAGCGACCCGCCGATCGAGACCGATATCGATATCGTCGATATCGACGGGTACGACGTTATCGCCGTTCGCATCCCGGAAAGCCGGACAAAGCCACACCACCTGGTCCCCTCCCCCTCGGAAAGCAATGGGCAGGCCGATGCGCGCGATACCCGCGTTTACATCAGGCAGGGGGATAAGAGCGTGATGGCGAGCCGGGAGGTTGCCCGCGTCCTGGCCGCGACGCAGCCGGAGGCGCCACCGCTGGTGCTGGAGATCGGGAATATCGAGCGGACGCTCTTTGACCATCTTGAACGGCATGAGCGGATCACCCTGAAGGAGTTCCGCAACCTTGTTAACATCTCGGAGCGGCGCGCATCCCGAAGCCTGGTCCGCCTGGTCCGCGCCGGGCTTATCAGGATCTTCACCGGCAACGGCGATGATTACTATACGCTCAGTTGAATTCCCGGAAGGGAGAACGATGGTGAGCGGATGAGCGCTTTTAGCATTAAGCGGGATATCATAACAGCATCCTGATCCCGGCGATCACCAGCACGATGCCGATCACCAGCTCCAGCGTTGAATCCTTGGAGCGCCGGGCCAGATCAAGCCCTATCAGGCATCCCCCCCACGCCCCCGCCACGCCGACCAATCCCCACAGAAGCAGCCCCTGATGCAGCTCCCCCGTCACCCCATAGCCGATAATTCTGGCAACCGCCGTCAGCAGCCCCACGGCGCCGTTGGTGGCGGCGATCTCCCTGGGAGACATGGAGGCCGCAATCAGCGCCCCCGTCTGCAACGGCCCATGTCCGGCCCCCAGAAGGCTTCCGATGACGCCGGTGATAAACCCGGCAACCGGAAACATCGCCGGCTTCAGCCCTCGCGGCGGGGGAAGGTCCACATAGAGCCGGACAACGTAATACGCGCCAAAGAGAACCAGCACCGCGCCGATCGCCATCCTGAGGATGTTGGGATCGATCGCGTTCAGAAAATATCCGCCGAGGATCGCCCCCGGAAAAATCCCCAGGCCGAAAAGCCACGTGGCGCGCCAGTTGATCCACTCCCGCATCGCGATCATCCGCGGGATATTCCAGCCGAGCGGGATCACCGCCGCCAGCAGCACGGCATCCCTGCTGCCGACCACCAGCACCAGCACCGGTATCAGCAGAAGGCCGCCGCCAAATCCGGCAACGGTGTCGAGAGCGCCGGCAATCAGAGCGGCAAGCGCGATTTGGATGTAGATCATGAACGGATCGGGATTACGTGAACGGCCGGGGACACCGGAATGGCGCAAAGTTAGAGTCGCCCGGCAAATCACCGAACGAATAAGATCCACGCCCCAAGAAATGAGGACGGTTGATGAACGATGTCAATGATCCCGTTCATCCCGGCTTCATTATCAGATGGTACATTGCCTCTGTAATTGTCGGGAGAAGGTCCTCCATCTCTCCAAATCTGTTCAATAATCGATTCCCTCATTGAAACGAACAGTGGTAATGATAGCATGCGCGGTCGCAATGGTCGCGAGTCAGGGGAAGGCATTGGCGGGAGGAAGGCCGGACGGGCGTGCAACCCACAGGCCGGCGGATAAAGTGGCAACGGTCGCCGCACCGCGGACCGCCAGCATCGCAAGGATGACTCCCTCGCAGCCAGTGGCATCGAACCCGCTTCTCGACTGGGCGCGTGCCCGCCAGAAGCAGGCGACCGAGGAACGGAAGGAAGGGGCGTCGCAGTATGGGCCGGTTCAGCCGGTGGATGCAGCCTCGGAGCAGATGGCGATCGACAAGGATTGATCGAACTTCGCTCCCCGCGCAAACATGATCAAGGAGGCTCCCGCATACCGGGGGCCTCCTTCGTTTCCGGGGGAATTATTGAATCGTGCGGACCACCGCCTCACGCTCCCACAGCCGGTACATGTAGTCGAACAGCCCCTCGGAGAGGGAGACCTTGTAGGGCGTTGGATTAAGCGCGCGCCGGTGATCCGGGCGGATGCCTTTCTGTAGTTGCCGCGAACGCTCCCTGACCTCCGCAAGCCCTTCCTCGCGGATCAGACTTTTCCCTCCCGCAAAGACGGTAACGTGAAGCCTCTCAACGGCGCTCGGGACAATCCTCACGCGTTGTCCCGGGACGAACGGGTGGCGGCAGAGGAACGGCTCACCCACCGCCGGCGGCGCCTCATCCTCCAATGTCATTACATCGGCCAGATAGAAGCCATCGCCGCCGCTCAGGCAATAGGAGTGCTTGCGGCCGGGGATGGTGATCTTGGCGGGTTCCTGGGAGATTTTAATCCGCGGCATGCCATCCAGCTCCACCAGTTTGTAGACTCCCCCAAGCGCCGGCTCCCCCTCCGCCGTCACCAGGTTGGTCCCCACCCCGAATGCATCAACCTCCGCCTGATGCGACTTAAGCTCCATCAGCACCGCTTCGTTGATGGAGTTGCTTGCCACGATCTTCGTTTCGCCGAAGCCGGCATCGCGGAGCATGCGGCGCGCCTCGCGGCTGAGATAGGCCAGATCGCCGCTGTCCAGACGGATGCCGGCCGGCACGTGCCCCAGCTCCCGCAGCACCCTGAAGACCCTGATGGCGTTGGGAACGCCGCTGCCAAGCGTATCATAGGTATCCACCAGCAGAAGCGTGCTGTCGGGGAAGGATTGCGCGTAGGCCAGGAACGCGGCCAGCTCTCCCATGTTGGTCTCCGCGCCATCCTCCGCGATGATCGTCTCAAGCATCGGACGGATATCCCGCCCGGCCCCCGACGCATCGCGGATCATAAACGCCCCGTCAGGCAGTTCCATGAACGCCTGCACAAACGCATGGGCATGCGTCCCCGCGATGGGAATCCCCATCAGCTTCCCGGCCAGCACATTGCTGGTGGAATCGAACCCGCCGATCACCGCCGATCGCGTCGCGGTCATCCCTCCATCCGGCCCCTGCGCCCGCCGGAGGCCGAACTCCATCAGCGTGGCGGCATCACCGGTAACGTAGCGCATACGGGCGGCGTTGGTGGCGATGAGCGTGGAAAAGTTGATCAGGTTGAGAAGCGTGGTTTCCATAAGCTGCGCCACGGCGATCGGCCCCTCCACGCGGAGAAGCGGAATCCGCGGAAACGCGGGAGTCCCCTCCATCATCGACTCCACCGTAAGCTCCGACGCATCAACGGCGGCCAGCCATCGCCAGAAATCATCCTCCACGTGGGCCAGCGCCGGCACACTTCGGAGGTAGGCGATATCATCATCGGCGAACCGATAGCTCTCCAGAAATGCCAGCGCCTCCCGCAGCCCCGCGAAGATCGAGTATTCCCCACCGAACGGGTTCTTCCGGAAGATAAGTTCGAACGCGGCCGGCTTGCGATGGATGCCGCTTCGCCAGTATCCGTAGGCCATCGTAATCTGATAGAGATCGGTCAGCAGCGGCTGAACAAGCGGGTTGGTCGGCGTCATCGTTCGAGAGAGATGATTGATGGGAAGATGGGACTGAAGATGCGATTGTCGATGTCGATGTCGGGGGACGTTTCAAACGTCCCCTTACACCAAACGTCTCCTCACACCAAACGTCCCCAACAGACCAACTATGCGCCGTTGCTGAATCGCTGGCGATAACGTTCGGCGGCGACGCGTGAAAGGTAGGCGGCGGTTGGATGGCGGAAGAGCGGCATCGAAAGACATTGTTCGTACATCTCGCGGGCTTTTTGGAGATCCCCCATCGCCTCGTACGTATAGGCCATATCGGCGTAGATGGTGTTGTTCTCGGGATACTGCCGCAGCACTTCCTCGTAGTGTTTGATGGAATCGCTGAACTTCCCCTCGGGCAGCCGGATGCGGAGCAGCCCCGCCAGCGCGCGGATTCCCGGATGGATCGACGCCATTTCCCGGTGCCAGCCGCCAAGCACATAGTGCCCGACCCAGGTGTTGTCGATAAGGATTGCCTGCTGGGCATGCCCGCGGACGGCCATCGCGCTCCCCAGAATCTGCCGTTGCGATCCGCTGATCAGCGACAGACGGGCAATCGCCGCGGCAAGCATCGCGTGGCCGATCGCGGAGTTCGGGTTCAGCTCCAGCGCCTGCTCCGCCCACTCCCGCATCCGTTTTATGTGAACAACATGCAGCGGATGATCGACACCGTGGCCGAGAAAAAATGTCTGGTAATAATGAGCGCGTGCAAGGTGGCCGCAGACTTCAGCGGATGGATAGCGTTTGTAGAGATTCTCCCAGAGCTCAATCGCCGTGGCGCCATCCCCGATCATCAGCGCCCGATAGCCCGAGCTGAGATACTCCGGCACCACCTCGGCGAACTCGCGCACCACACCGGCATCGGAAGCCGGCCCGGACCCCTGATGTTGTGAAGAGTGCTGCGCGTTGGACTGCATTGGATTAATAAAAAAAAGAGCGCGTTTCGTAGTTGCGATTAAAGCTGCTGGTATCGGCAAGAAAAAAAGTTGGCGGAACTATCCCATGCTCATCAATCACTATTCGGACACCAGGCCGACGCTGAAAAATCGTTGCGAATGAACGCTCATGTCGGGTTCGGAAGCGCTTCTCCCGCCGATCGGAATCGGCAGCCGGAGCGGAGGAACGAACCTTGCACACTCCTGGAAACTCCACCTAGCAATCTTACAAAGACCCCTCCCTTCATAGTGTAACATTATGTCTAGTATATAGCCGTCATACGGCCGTAACTCCCTATTATTCGGCCATGTTCACAATACTCGATTCCATAGCTGATGAAGCACTCGCGACCACCAGATTCGCGTGCGATCTTGGCGCCTGTCACGGCGCCTGCTGTACCATGCCCGGCGGACGTGGAGCGCCTCTGGAGGATTCAGAGGTGGCGCTGGTCAACGAGTCTATCACCGCGGCTATGAAATACCTGCCGGAGCGGAACCGGGGGATCATCGCAACCCAGGGGGCCGTGGAGGGACACCACGGCGATCACGCCACGCAATGCATCGACGACCGCGACTGTGTCTTCGTCTATTACGACGGGAGCGTGGCAAAATGCGCCATCGAAAAAGCATTCTTCAACAAGGAGATCAGTTTCCGCAAACCGCTGAGCTGCCACCTCTTCCCGATCCGCGTCAGTCAAGTGTTCGATGCCCATTATCTCCGCTATGAAGAGATAGCCGAGTGCCGCCCGGCGCTGGCAAAGGGAGCAAAGGAGGGGGTTCCACTCTACCGCTTCCTGAAGGACGCCATTACGCGCGCGTTCGGGAAGGAATTCTACGATGAGCTGGTGAAACGGATGGAGGAGCGGAAACCGTGAATCCTCTACATATAACCAAAGCATGATTGCACGAAATTCCCCATTCCAACCAGTTGTTGGTTATATTACGCGAGCTCGTCCAGGGAGTGGAAAAGATTTTGGCATCATTTGTGCTGTTAGGCATCCTATCTCCCTTTTGTCGCGCTTATATCGCGGATTTTTAAGCTAGATCAGATAGATATGCTTTCACTTTCTCAACGCCAATCCCTACAGCAGCGGCTTTCCCCGCAGCAGGTGCAATACCTGAAGATGCTTCAGCTTCCGGTGATAGCGCTTGAACAGCGTATCAAACAGGAGTTGGAGATCAACCCGCTTCTTGAAGAGCTGGCCGAAGTCACTCAGGAGAACGATCAGGAGTTCGAACCGGAGCAGGTCAGCATCACGGAACGGCGGACCGAGACCTCCGATGAGGGGGGGGAGGGTGATGATCGCCATACCGATGAGCCGGTGCGCGAGCGTGAGTTCGAGTGGGAGGATTACGTGGCGGGAGACAACGAGGGCTATAAGGCGCCATCGTTTACCGGCACCGAGAACGAGGATCAGGATGAGTTTCCCCAGCGCTCAGAGGAGTCGCTCTCGGAACTTCTTCTGACGCAGCTTCGGATGCAGCTTATGGGGGAGGACGAGCTGGCGCTGGCCGAGGAGATCATCGGCAATATCGATGACCACGGATATCTCCGCCGCGATCTCGGCGAAATCGTCGATGATCTGAATAAGTTTATCTCTTCCACGCGCCGCGCCGCCATCCAGACCCAGAACAGGGAACAGGCCCAGATAGGCGATGGCCGCTTCGATTCCTACGAGGAGTCGGTGGTGGAAGAACCGTTTGGACGCGACAGGCTGGTGGCGCAGATCCTCAACGATCCGGAGGATGGCATCGCCTCCCCGAAGCGCGGCGATGATATGGATGATCTCCCCATCGACCCCTTCAGCGTCTCCTACGACGACGACGATTTCCCGACCCCTCCCGCGCGAAAGCTCCAGACCAACGGCACTCTGAATGGATTGAACAACGGAAGCACCCAATCCGTTGCGGCCCCGCAGTCGATGGCGACCCTTTCGCTTGAGGAGATGTCCCATCTCTCGATCGAGGATCTGGCGCGCCTGCTGGAACAGGGAACCTCCGCGTTCGCCCCCGCCGGCCAGCCCCACGACAGCATCGCCACGATGGATGGCATGGTGGAGCTTGAACGGGCGGTCACCGGAATGAGCGATGAGGTGGAGATCTTCTTCACGCTCAATGAGGCGGAACGGGTTCTTCATCGCATCCAGCGCCTGGACCCTCCCGGCATCGGCGCCCGCGATCTCCGCGAATGCCTTACCGTGCAGCTCGAACTGGAACAGGATCGGTCGGCCGCCCACAAGGTCGCCCTCAAGATGATCCAGGAGGCGTATACCGAGTTCACGATGAAGCACTTCGAGAAGATCTGCCATAAGATCAGCTGCTCCACCGAGGAACTGAAGGACGCCATCGATGTGATCAAGACGCTCAACCCGAAGCCGGGGGAAGGCTCCTCATCGATGGTGGAGGATAATTATCTGACCCCCGATTTCGTGATTGAGCGGGATGTGGATGATTTCGTCATCATCCCCAATGACCGGCATATTCCGATTCTCAGAATCAACCGCGCCTATCAGGAACTGATGCGCCGGGGAAGCGGAAAGAAGAAGGAAATCGACCGCGACACCCGCCGGTTTATCCGCGACAAGTTCGAGGCGGCGAAGTGGTTTATCGCCTCCATCCAGCAGCGCCGCCAGACGATGATGAAGGTGATGCGGGCGATCGTGGATCTCCAGATGGATTTCTTTGTCCACGGCCCCAACTTCATCCGCCCGATGATCTACAAGGATGTTGCCGAGCGGATCGGAATGGATATCTCCACGGTCTGCCGCGTGGTCAACGGCAAATACACGCAGACCGATTATGGCACGTTCGAACTCCGCTATTTCTTCTCGGAGAAGCTTGAAACAACCTCCGGCGAGGAGGTCTCCACCAAGATCGTGAAATCGCGCATCCAGGAGATGATCGACGCGGAGGATAAGAACAAGCCCCTTTCCGACGACGCGATCAGCAAGGATATGGAGACCGCCGGATTCTACGTGGCCCGCCGGACGGTCGCAAAATACCGGGAGCAGCTCAACATCCCGGTTGCCCGACTCCGCAGGGCGTTGTAGCAGACTGTTGAAATACTTCGAATGCACAGGCTGTTCAACAACGAGTTGTTCAACAGTCTGGTAGAAAATCGCGCGCATGCGCGGACATCTCCCACGGACGCGAAAGCGAACATCTGATCAGCCGGACAATGACGGTTTACGATTCAGGTGCTATCTTCCGCGTCTTCTTGTTTGCCGGTAACGGGAGCCGATGTAAATTTTACGCATGGCGTTCCAGAGCACCCTTCCCTCTGCCCATTTCACGCAGACGCTCCGAGCTTTTCGGCTACGAACTCCCTCTTTGACGGCCTTGTCGGGACTGATCTGTTGCTTACTCTGGCATTTATACTTCGAAAAATTCCATGACATACTCCAATGGTTATAAGACTCAAGGGGGACATTCACGCGGGTTCGCTGCGGTGTTCATCGATTTCGAGAATATTTATTATTTCCTGAAGGAGAACTACGCGGACCTTCCCGATCTGAACGATTACCTCTTCGATATGCTTCGCAACCTCCAGCGCCACCTGGAGCGCAGGCTTGGATTGCAGTGCATCATCATGAAGGCCTACGCGGATTTCGAACGGTTGAAATCAGCTCCCCAGGGCTCCCTCTATCTGATGGGGGTGGAAACGCATAACGTGCTGGGGACCGACCATAAGAACACCGCCGATATGAAGCTCTGTATCGATGCCCTGGAGGTGCTTTATACGCGGCCGGAGATCGAGTCCTTTATCTTTCTCGCCGGCGATCGCGATTATATCCCCGTGATCCAGCATCTGAAGAAACAGGCACGCTCAGTCTTCGCCGTCGCCTTCCGCGGAAATATCTCCGGCGATCTTCTGCTGAATGTGGGGCCGCAGAACTTTATCGATGCCGTGACGCTGATCGATCCCGAGATGATGAAACGCCTGGAGATGTCCGCCCGCCGCCAGAGGGAGATCGAGGCGGCCGAACGGCGACGCGATGAACAGCGCACCGCCGAGCTTGTCCGCCGCGAGGCGCTTCAGGAGGAGAACGCCTCCCGTGACGAAGCAGCGGAACTCCCGGAAGGGGAGAACGAGTACCCGGAAGAAAGTTATGGCGATGATGAGCTGATGGATGATGGTGATATCCTCTCCCCCCCCGCCCCCACACAGGCTTTCAACTCACTGGTGCCGATCCTCGGCGATACCGAACGCCTCTGCCTGGAAGTTCTCCTGAAGAATTACGGCCGCCACCCGGAAGTCTGGATGAGCCCATTCCTCAGGAAACTCTCCGATGCCCTCCCCCGCCTCGCCGATTTCGAGCGGAAGGCGCTTCTGACCACGCTGGAGGCGGCCGGCGCCATCCGCATCGAGAAACGCCGTGGCGAGCCGTATGATTACTCCATCATCCTGGTGAACTACAATCATCCCACCATCCGGGAACTGGTTGACCCGGCGTAACGGGCCGTGGTTCCGCCATGGAAACAATCGATCGGAGGAAGCCCGGCGGCCGGTTCCGGGCTTCCTCTTTCGTCCCCCCTTCGGCGTCGGGAATCGGCCATATCATCTCCATCTTCCAACTCCTGATTATCTTGCCGCGCTCGATTCGGAGCTATCGCCCGAGATGATCCGGTCCCGTCAGCCCCGCCGGACCTGATATCGGCAAAGCGCGGCGCGCAATGCCCCGCCGAACGGACGCCCGAGAGTATTCTACAGTCACGAAATTTTCCTACAGGAGCAGTATATGAGTTCATCCCAGTTGCCCACATCGGCCAGCGAGTTGACGCCGAGCCAGATCGTGGCGGAGCTCGACAAGTATATCGTCGGGCAGCATAACGCCAAGAAGTCGGTGGCGATCGCGCTCCGCAATCGCTGGCGCCGCCAGCAGATCAGCAGCTCGATGCGCGAGGAGATCATGCCGAACAACATCATTATGATCGGACCGACCGGCGTGGGCAAGACGGAGATTGCGCGGCGACTGGCCCGCCTGGCGCAGGCGCCGTTTCTGAAAGTGGAGGCCACGAAGTTTACCGAGGTGGGATATGTGGGGCGCGATGTTGAATCGATCGTCCGCGACCTGATGGAGCTTGGCGTGGCGATGGTCCGCGGCGAACACTCCACCCGCCTGAACGAGCGGGCCGCCGAGCAGGTGGAGGAACGCCTTCTTGACATGATCCACCCGCCGATGCAGCAGCAGGTCAATTTTCCCTTTGTGACGCCCGGCATGCAGTCCCCGACGATGACGCATTCCGATCCGGCGCAGCACCAGTATAACCGCGAGGAAGTGCGCCGCAGGCTCCGCGCCGGCGAACTGGAGGACCTGCCGATCGGAATGGACATGGCCGATGACACGCAGTCATCGCAGATGGCGTCGATGTTCTCGCAGCTTGCCGGTGATGAGATGGGACGCAACCTTCAGGATCTGATGGGATCGATGATGCCGAAACGGACATCCCACAGGATGATGCCCCTCTCCGAGGCGCGCCGCCATATCATCTCCGAGGAAACCACCCGCCTGCTCGATAACGAAGCGGTGATCCGCGAGGCGATCGACCGCGTCGAGAACTCCGGCATCGTCTTCCTGGATGAGATCGACAAGATCGCCGGCGCGGGCGGCGGCAGCGGCCCCGATGTCTCGCGCGAGGGAGTGCAGCGCGATCTCCTGCCGATCGTCGAGGGATCAACCGTGAACACCAAGTACGGGCCGGTGAAGTCGGATCATATCCTCTTCATCGCCTCCGGCGCGTTCCACCTTGCCAAGCCGAGCGATCTGCTCCCCGAGCTTCAGGGTCGCTTCCCGATCCGCGTCGAGCTGGATTCGCTCACCGCCGATGACTTCGTCGATATCCTCACCATCCCGGAGAACGCGCTGGTAAAGCAGTACAGCGCCATCCTTGCCGCCGAAGGCGTTGAGCTGATCTTCACACGCGAGGGGATCGAGGAGATTGCGGATGTGGCGGCAGCGGTGAACGAGGAGATTGAGAATATCGGCGCGCGACGGCTTCATACGGTGCTGACAACGCTGCTTGAGGATCTCCTCTTCGAAGCGCCGGATAACATCCCGAACAAGACCATCAGCGTCACGGCGGAGATGGTGCGGCAGAAGCTGAACCCGACCATCGAGAACCGCGAGCGCAGCCGCTATGTCCTTTGATCGAGGGAATACTCACGGCCTCGCCCGTTCCTCCGTTTGCCGGAGTATCGGACGGGGCCGGACCGTTCTCGCCATCCCGCTTCTGCTGGCGGCGATCCTCGGCGGCTGCGGACCCACACGCTGCCTGACCACGAGCGCCTTCGGCAATCTTGGCCCGTCCGTCAACTCGCCGTACGATGATTACGCCCCCGCGCTGGGGGATACCGCGATGATTGTCTTTACAAGCAATCGCGTGGAGCCCGGCGAGGGGGGGCTTCAGCAGTTCTATCAGACCGTCCGCCCCACGCGGCTCTTCCTTTCGATGCGACTGGAATCGATCTGGGATGCCGCGCAGCCCTACCGATTTATGATCGATGGCGGGACAGCCGCCGCCGCCACGATCACCTTCGCCCCCCCCAGCTCCCCCTTCAACACCATCGCCTACGTCAGCGCCTGCGATCGCGCCGATACGATCGGCGGATGCGATATCTACGCCGTGACCGAGCATGGGGAGGCGGCCATTGTTAATCTTGGAAAGGATGTGAATTCAGCGTCGTGGGATGGACAGCCGTTTGTAACGCGCGATGGCGCGCGGCTCTACTTTGCCTCCGACCGCCCCGGCGGCTTCGGCGGCACCGATATCTGGATCTCCGATCGCATTCCGGGAGGCGCATGGAGCATTCCCCATAACGCCGGCCCCGCCGTCAACACCGCCGGCGACGAGCTATCCCCCTGCTACGATCAAACGACCGGACGGCTCTTCTTCAGCGCCTCCACCCCCGGCTCCGGGCTGGATATCTTTCTGCTCGATTCCGGCGCGGCCGCGCGACGTCCGCTCCCGCCGCCGTACAATTCCGAGTACGATGATTTCACCCCCTTCCCTCTCGGCGGAACGCTCTATCTGGCCTCCAGACGACCCGGCGGATGCGGAGACTACGATCTCTACGGCTTCTCAATCGACGGGATCACGGCCCCCCCGCGATAGCCTCAGTCCAGCTCCACCCCCTCGTACATCCCCTCGATCAGCGCGCCGTATTTCTCCTCCACCACCTTCCGCTTCACCTTCAGCGTCGGCGTCATCATCCCGTTTTCCACCGTGAACGGCTCGGCCAGAATCTCAAAACGCCTGACCCGTTCAAACGCGGAGAGATCGCGCTGAAGCCGTTTGATATCCGCCTCCATCGCCAGTTCCACCGCTTCAAGCTCCACAAACGCCTGACGGCCAGCGGGATCCTTCAGATCCCCGACCGGAATCCCCTGCATCTCCGCCACCTCCTTCAGCGCGTCGAAGTCCGGGACGATAAGCGCGGTCACAAACGGTCGCTTGTCGCCGATCAGCATGATCTGGTCGATAAGCCGGCTGGCGGAGAGGGCGCTCTCGATGGGGCCGGGGGCGATATTCTTGCCGCCGGAGGAGATAAAGAGGTGCTTCTTCCGATCGGTGATCCTGAGGTATCCGTCGCGATCGATCTCACCGATATCCCCCGTATGGAGCCATCCCTGCGGGTCGATCGCCTCGGCGGTGGAAAGGGGATCGCGGTAGTAGCCGCGCATCACATGAGCGCCGCGCGTCATAATCTCTCCATCCGCCGCTATCCTCACCTCCACGTTCGGCAGCGGCTTCCCCACCGTCCCTATCTTCGGCCGCTCGAACGGGTTGGCGGCGATAATCGGCGATGACTCCGTAAGCCCATATCCCTCAATAATCTTCAGCCCGATCGCCATAAAGAACTCGGCGATATCGTTCGGCAGGGCTGCGCCGCCGGAGACGAACATCCTGATATTGCCGCCGGTCTTCGCGCGGATCTTCCCGAACACAAGGCGGTCGGCCAGTGCATTCTTCGCCGCCAGGATGGGGCCGGACCGCCCCTTCCGCTGCTCCGCCCGCACCCGCTCGATGCCGGTGGCGATGGCCCATCGGAAGATCTTCTGATTCTTCTCCGGCTCCAGCTTCATCGCCTTCTCCACCCGGTTCTTGATCCGCTCGAAGAGCCGTGGCACCGATGTCATGATCGTGGGACGGACCTCAAGAAGATTCTCCGACACGGTCTCGATCGAATCGGCGAAGGCGATGGTGGCGCCGGAGGCGAAGCAGGTGTAGTAGCCGGCGGTCCGCTCGTAGGCGTGGCAGAGCGGGAGGTAGCTGAGGACGATATCCTGATCGTTGATCGGAAAGGCGCCGGACGCCCCAACGATATTGGCGGTGAAGTTGGCGTGCGTCAGCATCACCCCCTTCGGGTTGCCGGTTGTGCCGCTCGTATAGATCAGCGTCAGCAGATCCTCCGGCGATATCCCCTTCACAAGTTTTTCCAGTTGTCCCGGCACCGCGGTCGCCAGCTTCCGCCCCTCCTCAATCATCCGCCTGTAAAGCACCACTCCCTTCTCAAGCGCCTTCGGGTCCTTGTAGTAGGCATCCTCCTGCATCACGATGATATGTTCCAGCGTAGGGATGGCATCCGCCACCTTCAGCAGCTTTCCAAGCTGGAGGGAGTTGGAGCAGATCACCGCCTTTACCTCCGCGTTGTTGAAG
Organism: Kapaibacterium sp. (SeqCode); assembly: GCA_039917235.1. GTDB lineage: Bacteria > Bacteroidota > Ignavibacteria > OLB7 > OLB7 > JAFDZV01. The sequence goes on from JBDSJW010000451.1 coordinate 13,761, forward strand.
ATGAACTCCACCTGCTTCGGCGTCAGGATCGGGAACACCGGCACATCGACAAAGCCGGAGCAGGCGCAGGCGAAATCGGAAACCACCCACTCCAGCCGGTTCTCCGACATCAGGCCGACGCGATCGCCATGCGAAAGGCCGAGCGCCCGGAGCGAGAGCGCCATCCCCTCCACCTGATCGTAGAGTTCACCGTAGGAGATGCCGATGTATTTCCCGTTCACTTTCCGCCGGAACGCATCCTTGCGGGTGTTTCGGAACGTTCCGGTTACGCCGAGGAACATCCCGGCGATCGTGGAGAAATCTTTCACAATGGGCATGGAGAACCTTCCCGGATTTGAGGCTGTTGATATCGCGCGGTATCGGCCCGCGCCGCTGAATCAATCCCAATAATAAGCGCTTGGCGATGAACTACCGCAAGGGAAAGATCCCCCGCCCCGGCATGCGCGCCTGCATCGGACCACACATCATTTCCCCACCACCAGCTTTCCGGACGCCAGATAGCTCCCCGCTTCGATCGAGTAGTAGTAGGAACCTGAGGAGAGCGTGCCGATATCGAAGCGGAGCGTGTAGCGGCCGCCGGGGAGGAACTCGTCCAGCGGACGGAGAACTTCGCGACCGCTCATATCGAAGACGCGGAGCGTGGCGCGGGCATCCTCAAGCTGCTGATAGGTGATCGCCACGGAAGATGCCGCCGGATTGGGGCGCGCCCCTTCAAGCATGTTGCTGAACTTCCCGCCGAACACGCCGGTGATAATGCAGCGATCAGTGATCCTGATGATCGCGGAATCGGAGCAGACGGCGAGATAGGGATTGCCATCGGTTGTCCCCGCGGAATCCAGCCGGACCGATGCCACCGCCTCGCGACCCGCCAGAAGCCTGAATCTGAGGAGCAGCGGCTGCGCGCGGAGGGCCGTTGCGTTCCGCTCGCGCAGGTGCGCCACGCCGCTCGCCGGCGTTGCATCCTCCACGATCACCGCCGCCGGATCAACGCCGAGAAGCTGGAGGCGGCGCCAGTCATAGCGGACGCGGTAGATGATATCGGTTGGCGCGCCGAGAGGGAGCGCGCGCGATGCAATCACGGAGATCTCCACCGTATCCCCCACATATCCCTGCCGCCCGGTGTTGTCGATGCAGATGTCAACGCTGTCGCTCGCCAGCACTCCCTCCCCCGTAAGCTGAAACGGCGTGGAGAAGACGCAGGGAACGGAGATGGCAACCGATGGGGTCGGGGCGTAAAGGCTTGCCACTTCGGGGGCGAACTCGATTGTGAGATGGAGCGTATCGCCGGGGAGAAGATCGGCGGGGAGCACGGGCTTGCTCTCCAGAAGCCGGAACGGCGCGGAGATATTTGCGATGGAATCGATATGAATGAGCGCCGGACCATTGTTGGTAATCATCACGGAGCCGCTCCTGCTCTCGTTGATCGGCACGGCCCCGAACGCGCCGCCGACCACCGCCAGCGTCGTTGGAAAAACCTCCCCGACGAGCTGAATCCTGAACGTGTCGCCGCACGGCTCGGCCACCACCTCCAGCATCCCGCGATAGATCCCAATGCCTCCGGGGAGGAACCTGACCGGAATCGGCAGTATGCCGTTGGTCGGGATCGGAAGCCCCGCCACGCTGCCGACGGTATCGAACGCCGCGCCGCTGATAATCCTCGCCGAACCGATGGTGACGCCCGCGTCATCACCGGCGTTCCGTATCAACGCCACCAGGGTATCGGCCACGCCGGTCTGGCAGGAAAGCCGCGAGCGGAAGACGACCGTATCGCTTACCGCGCTCAGGACCGCGCCGGACTTATTCCCGCGCAGCACCACCATGATGCTGTCGCCGCAGGGGGCGGTGATATAGAAGAGCGTATCCTGATTCCGCCCGGAATCCTGTGGTATGAACCTGACCCCGGCGCGAACGCTCCCGTTCGCGGGGATCGTAAATGCCGCGCCGGAGCCGAGCGTGTCCAGATGGATGGCCCCAGCGGAGTTGATCACCCGCTCGATCTTCAGCGGAAGCGGGGAGCGGTTGAACAGCGTGATCAGTGTATCGCGGAAGGTCTGGCAATCCACAAGGCCGGGCATATCGACCAGATAGAGCTTCGGATCAATCACCTGATCCCGGCGTCCGCCATGTAGCGGAATGCGGATGGTATCAAGACAGGCGCCGGAGCTGGAGGGAAGTATCAGAAGCCCGGCAACATCTTCCTCCGTTGTTGGATCGTACCCGACCAGCAGCACAAGCGAATCCCCCGGCGGAAGCTGGAGTTCCCCCCCCGGCCCGCCCGACAGCGTAAACGGCGGGGAGATCACCGGCGGAAGAATCGTTATGGTCGCCGCGCCGGAGTTCCTGATCACCATCACGCTGTCGGCATGCGCGGCGGTTCCGGTGCAGCCGGTAATGATGCCGAAATCGAGCGCCCCAAGGCTTGCGGTCAGCGCGCTCTTCGAGAGTCGCTCCCCCGCTATCGGGAGCCTGAGCACGATCCCGCATGGGTTGGCGCTCAGGCGAAGCTCCGCCGTGAACGGCCCAAGCCCGGCCGGCGCCTTGATCCTGAGCCGTACAGCGACCGATGAACCGGCGACAAGCGTATCCGGCAGCCGCGTCAGGATAACCCCCGAGAGGCCGCTTAACGCCACCGAGTCGATCACCGCGGGGGCGGTCCCGCGGTTGAAGATCGTCTCGCTCACATCCACCGAATCATCGCACGGCGACAGGCCGGGAATGCGGAGCAGCGTATCGGCATAGACAAGCAGGATGGAATCGGCGCGACCCTCCAACGGCACGCGGAGCGGGTCGGGACATTCGGCGATCGTCACAAGGAGCGTATCCCTGAACAGCCCAGCGGTCGGCGGATGGAAATACACCGGCAGCGAGAGGAATCCAGGCCGGGCAAGCCTTCGCGGAAGGCCCGAGGCATCGGCGTTGAAGATGCTGTTCCCCCCGATCACCCGTGCCCCCGTTACCGTCACGCTCCCGGTGCCGCTGTTGACGATCGCCAGCGAACTGTCGCGATGGAAGCCCTGGCAGAAGAGAAGCGGCTTGAACGTAAGCCCCACCGGCACGGCGGAGATTGCCGGAGAGGCGCGTGACACATTGAACGCGATCCTCAATGGAAGATGTCCCGCCGATGAATCGTTGCCATAGATCTGAAGCGTATCAACCGAGTCGCGCGCGGATTTCGGGGCAAACCGCACAACGTAGCGGAGCGAATCCCCCGGCCTGATCCTGAAGTATGGAATCCCCCCCGGCGGCTGGATATAGTTGGAATCCGGGTTGTTCGGGTCCGGCTCCAGCACCTCGAACGGAGAGGGGGTGCCGAAGATATTCCGGGTGATGTTCAGATCGGATTCGCCGGTGTTGTAGACATAAAAGGTGATGATCCGCTCATCGCTGCACCCCAGCGTATCCAGATGTCTGACCGGCGAGTAGATCACCGGCCGGCGGAGAAAGCTGAAGCTCATGATAAACGCGTCGGTGGCGGTGGCGCGACCGGAATCGTTCAACACGCTGTCGTAGGCTCCCCGCGCGAGCGGGAAATTCGTGGAGCCGGTAACGCCGGTGACGATAAGATCGCCAAGCCGCGTCAGGTAGCTTTCATGCCAGGGGATATCATTCCCGGCGCCGCCAACCACGCTTGCATGGAGCAGGTTGCCGGCCGCTCCCAGCCGCACGAACGCGATATCGAACCCTCCGCGCGGGGACCGGATAAAGGCATCGGCGGTCAGCGGGAAATCGGCGGCGTCGGTGGAGCCGGCGATAAACACCTCGTTGTTCGCGCCGGCCTGGATCGTCCAGCCGCTCCCGTTGTCCTGTACGCCAATCCGCCTGCTGTAATCGCGGGTGGTGGTTCTTGGCCCCCTGACGAAGAGAAATTTGGTAACGAACCATGATGCCGAGGCCACGGGGTTGGGGATCGAAAACGGATAGTCGGATGATGATGTGGAGCCGGTGATATACGCGCTCCCGTCGGCATCCAGCGCTATCGAGCGGGCAAGGTCATCGCCGTCGCCGCCGATCAGCGTGCTGTACTCGGGCGTTGTGCCGTCGAACCGGAAACGGGTCACAAAGCAATCGCTCTTCCCTCTGAGAACGCTGCTGAAGGGGGCGCCGGCCGTCGGAAAGTTATCGGAGTAGGTCCATCCCGTCACCCAGGCAGCGCCCCCCGGCTCCACCGCGATGGCGGTGGCGAC
>JBDSJW010000452.1:0-4719 GCA_039917235.1 Kapaibacterium sp. (SeqCode)
GAAACCGGATGCAATCCTGTATGATGGAATATCGGGAGGCGTCTTTGTGTTCAACGGCAAAAGCATGGATGTAACCGTGATCAACGCGGCAACGGGGGATCTGATGGGAACGATTCCTCTGGATGGAGGACCGGAGTTCGCGGTTTCCGATGGCGCGGGCCATGTCTTCTTCAACGTGGAGGATAAGAGCGAAGTCGGGGAGATTGATGTGAGGACATTGAAGGTCATCCACTACCGAAAACTGGGGAAGGGGGAGGAGCCGACCGGCCTTGCAATCGATATCGCTCATCGACGGCTGTTCGTGGGCTGCCATAATAATCTGATGGTGGTGATGAACGCGGATAATGGGAATATCCTCGCCACGCTGCCGATCGGGTCGGGTGTGGATGCCACCACCTTTGATCCCGGCACGGGCCTCGCCTTTGCATCCAACGGCGACGGAACGCTTACGGTGGTGCATGAGGACTCCGCCGACAGGTTTACGGTGATCGACAACGTCGCAACCCAGCGGGGCGCCCGCACAATGGCGCTCGACCCGATCACCCATCATCTCTTTCTCCCCACGGCACGGTTCGATCCCGCTCCGGTTACCGCCACCGAACCCCATCCCCGGCCGAAGATCGTGAGCGGATCGTTCATGGTACTGGAATACGCCCGGTAGCCTCTTCTTCCACGGCTGTGTAGATTAAGGTCATGAGAATACTCCTGATCGAAGATGACAACAAGGTCGCCTCGGCAATCGGGAAACACCTGAAGGCCGCGGGCTATACGTTCGATATCGCCTCGGACGGGGTTGCCGGCGAGGATCTGGCGTTCGTCAATCAATACGATGTGATCCTCCTTGATGTGATGCTGCCGAAACAGGATGGATGGACAACATGCGTCCAGCTCAGGCGCCACAAGGTCGATACTCCCATCCTGATGCTCACCGCTCTGGATGATGTGGAGGCCAAGGTGCGCGGGCTTGATTCGGGCGCCGATGATTATCTCGCCAAGCCGTTTCATTTTCCGGAGCTGCTGGCGCGGATACGATCGCTGGCGCGGCGGGGAACGCCGGTCCGTTCATCGATCATCGAGAAGTACGGGCTGCGGCTTGAGCTGAACTCCCACCGGGCATTTCGCGACGGGAAGGAGATATCCCTTACCGCGAAGGAGTTCGCGCTTCTCGAACTGTTCCTTACCCGCTCCGATACCGTTCTCTCCCGCGAGGTGATCTCCGAGCATCTCTGGGGGATGGATTACGAACAGCGAAGCAACGTCATCGAATCGTTCGTCAAGTTTCTGCGGCAGAAGATCGATCGCGGATCGGAGCAGCCCCTTATCCACACGATCAGGGGAGCGGGATATATTTTTTCCGATACGAGGCCATGAGTGTTGACCATTACCACCAGGATCGTTCTTGCTTACACACTCGTCTTCGGGATCATGCTGGCCGGGTTTGCCTTCGTTATCTATCGGAGCACGGAGCGGTCCGCCATCGAGAAGATCGACGCGCGCCTGGAAAGCCATGCCGACAAGGTATCGACGGAGATTGAGGAGGAGATGGGGGATGGCGAGTTCCCTTCGGTTCACGATATCCACGCGCTGACAACCAACGGTCTGCGTGGCATACGGCTTCAGATCATGGACACCACCGGACGCGAGCTTCTTTCCGATTCACTCTTTCCCCCTCTTACGGCAGGCGTCATCCGCTCGGCGGCGAGCCGGCGGATCAGCCTAGCCGATATCCGTATCGGTGGCGGGGAGTATCGCGCGCGTACAGGCCCGGTTGATGCCGAGGATAATCATGGTTTTATCATGCGTATCGCCGCTCCGCTCGATGAAGTGCGTGAGGATTCTGATCGCCTCAAAGTGATCTTCCTGATCCTGATTCCCCTCTCGCTGCTTATTGGGGCAGTCGCGGCGCTTATCATCACCCGTGCCGGGTTCCGTCCCATCACCGCGATGGTGTCATCGGCAAATCGGATTACCGCCGCCAACCTCGATCAACGCATCGCGGTTCCAAGGACGCGCGATGAGATCCGGCAACTGGCGGAAACTCTTAACGCGATGATCGAACGGATCGGCGTGGCGTTCCAGCAGCAGCGGCAGTTTATCGCCGATGCGTCGCATGAGATACGCACGCCGCTGACGATCATCAGGACGGAGCTGGAGTTCGGTGAGCGAAGCGATGAGATTGGCGAGGTGAAGGAGAGCATCGGTATCGCGCTTGGCGAGGTTGATAGGATGACGTCGCTGACGCAGTCGTTGCTGCTGCTGGTCCGCCTGGACAGCCCGCATCATCCGCTGAACTCCGCAACCGTTCGTCTCGATGAAATCGTTATGAGCTCGGTTAATCGGATGCAGGGGGTGGCACAGGGGCGGGAGATAGCGCTGGCGCCGCATATCGCCGAGGCGATTGAGTCAACGGGGGATGAGGAGAAGCTGGAGCGCGCGCTGATCAACCTGATCGATAACGCCATCAAGTATTCTGATCGTGGCGGAAGCGTGTCGATTGCGCTTGAGAAGATCGGCCCGATTGCCCGCATTACCGTCCGGGACAACGGCCCCGGCATCAGCGTGGCAAGCCTTCCCTACATCTTCGAGCGCTTCCATCGCGCCGATGAATCGAGAGCGCGCGGCGAGGGATACGGGCTTGGGCTTGCGATCGTCAGGCGCGTTGTGGAACTGCATGGCGGAAGCGTCCGCGCCGAGAGCGTTGAACATGCGGGGGCATCCTTCGTTATCGAGCTGCCGCTGCGATCGTGAATCGGATCGTTCACGGGCTTACTTTATATCGATTTCGGAAAAGCTGATTGTGCGGAGTTCCACGGTGCTCCCTGGAAGCGCCTCGAAGATCACATATTCGGTCCCCGGAAGATCGGTATAATCCTCATAGACCTGCCTGCAACCGATCGATATCGAAAGAAGCCCCGCCTCGTTATAGAACATCAGCCGTTCCTGCGTGCGCCCCGCCGGGTTGGCTATCGGAATCATCCCGCCATCCGCCGTTCTGACCGACGAGCCGGCAAGGGAGTAGAGGAGGGCGATCCCCTTTGTTGAATCAAGAAGGTGGGGAACCGTTCTTGCGTAGACCCTCAGCCCGTTGCCGGAGAGAATGGCAACGTCGAACCTGCCGATAAACTGCGTCAGGTCGGGAGAGCGGACGGCGAACCGCGCGCCCGGCTTCAGCACGATCCCCGAACTCCGAATTTCCACATCCCGATAATCGGTGAGGATCTCCCCGTCGTAGCTCCCCCGTCCCGCGACGATGCCGATTTTCTCGTAGGCACAGCCGCCGAGCGCGGCAAGCGCGAACAGAGCAGGGGCGATCAGCGCGATAGCGCGACCCGGATATGGAATGCCTCTCGCGATCATTTCATCACCTCGGCCGGCGAATGGAACACATCACCAATGCCGATACCGATGCCGATATACCCAGCCGACCAGCTTGTTCCCACCCCCAGATTATCGAGACCGAACGCGACATTGCTGTTTGCTCCTCCCCGCGCATAGCCCGCCACCACGTTGACAGTGCCGAAATCAAACATCGGCAGCGAGAGCCGCGCGCCGATATGGATGATCGACTGCGGGTAGTAGGTAAGCTCCGCGAACGGCTCCAGGTTCAGCTCGTCGTAGAGAACATTGAAGCGGTAGCCGGCGCGGATCGGGAGGATGCCGAACCCGGTCTCAACGGCTGAGATGGCGACGAGGTTGACAAGCGATGTGCCGACAAAAAACCGGCGCTCGCCGAACGGCAGGGGATACGTTGCGGAGGCAAGATGGAGGATAAGCCCCGTAATGGCCGGCGTGGCGCCCCCCGGCGCCACCGACTGAAACTGCTGCGCGTTCGAGCTGAGGCTCCGCACCAGATCGAGGTTCAGCACGCTCACCTCCAGCGCGGAGTGCTTCTGATCCTTCCACTCCACAAACAGCTCCTCGGTCTTGTTGACGAAATCGAGGGCCGATATGCCGATGCCGAAGTATGGAAATGCCGTGCTGTAGTCGGCGGTGTCGATATGGCGACGGTTGGAGTTTCGGAGGAGGTTGGAGGAGCCCGCGACATATCCCGCGTAGCCGCGCAGATTAAAGCCGCCATACGATCCCACATCGAGCGTAACCCCCATGTTGAGATACTGCGAGGGGAAGAGCCCTACCCCGAGAAACGGCTGCACCATCACAAACGGAATCTTATCGCTCAGGAAGAAACGCTTGCGGATATAGAGCGGCAGCACTCCCACCAGATAGCTTCCCGGCGTAAGCTCGGCGGTGGTGTCGCGCTGCTTCAGAAATATCTCGGCGCCGGCCGTGCCGATCGTCCAGTTAGGGGTATCATGAAGCCAGCGAAGGCGGATCTCATAGGGGAGGATGCGGAACATGTTCGCGCCGAAGATCCTGGTCTCGCCCAGGTGCTTTCCCGACAGGAGATCGTACAGCCCGAACAGCCCGTTGCCGGTCCCCCGGCCCGATGATCCCGACGTCAGAAAACTGGCGGTCTCGATTCCCCCCAGACGGAGAAATGCGGGATAGCTCCGGGTGACTTCCGAATCGTGCTGAACGTATTGCCGGTGTATATCAACGGAACTGGCGGATGGGTAGATCATGCCGTTGTCGCGATCGCCCGGGATGTTCTGGGCGTTCTGCCGGATGGTGGAATCGATCCCCGTAATCGTATAGCGGTCCCGCTCGATTCGCGTCACCGGAAAACATCCCGCCAGCGTGAGCGCCGCCAGCGCCGCG
>JBDSJW010000453.1:0-4776 GCA_039917235.1 Kapaibacterium sp. (SeqCode)
CGCGATATCGGCGGAGCGGCAACGCGGGTGATCGGGACGGTGTGGGATGATTCGCTGCGGGAGGGGGGGCGCATCTACGCGATGCAGACCGATATCGCGCTGGCGGAATGCACGGGCGAATGGTGCATCTATCTCCAGGCCGATGAGGTGCTGCACGAGGCCGATCGCGATCTCCTTCTCGCCGAAATCAGCCGCGCCAATGCCGATCCATCGGTCGATGCGCTTATCATGCGCTATCTCCATTTCTATGGGAGTTACGATTATATCGGCACGGGGCGGCAGTGGTATCGCCGGGAGGTGCGGGCGGTGAGGAACACCGGCGGGGTGGTTTCCTGGGGAGATGCGCAGGGCTTCCGCAAAAAGGGGGATGGTGGATTTGAGAAGCTCCGGGCGCGGCAGACCGATGTCAGAATCTTTCATTACGGCTGGGTGAAGCCGCCGGAGATTCAGCAGCGAAAGCTCCGCGCGGCGCATCGCTACTGGCATAGCGACGAGTGGATCGACCAGAACCTCTCCAGCGGCGATCATTTCGATTACGATTCCGCCTTTGCCCTGACACGCTACACCGGCTCCCATCCGGCGGTGATGCGCGACCGCATCGAGCGCGCGCGCGTCTGGGCAAAGCACTTCGACCCGGCACGCCTGAAGCCGAAACCGTTCGGCGTTCGCGTTACCGACTGGATCGAGGAGCGGACCGGATGGCGGATCGGCGAGTACAGAAATTTTCATCAGGTGTAAGCCCCGAAACGCGCAACGGAATGGCGCGTTTCGGGGCGATGCCGTAATTTCAGGGCTATGCAGGCCACGATCGTTGTCAGCGCCGGTGTGATTCGCGATGGGAGGATTCTGCTGGTGCAGGAGGGGAAGGAGATCTGCCGCGGACAGTGGAGCCTGCCGGGAGGTCGCGTGGAACCGGGAGAGGGGGTGGCGGAAGCCGCGGCGAGGGAAGTGCTGGAGGAGACGGGATATATCATCAGTATCGATGGCATCACTCCTCCACTCCGCTATATCAGCCAGCACGGGTTCCATACCGTCCGCTTCAACTTCGCCGCCACGATCATCGGTGGCGAGCCGGTTATCGAAGGGAAGGAGATTCTCGATCTCCGCTGGATGACCTTCGATGAGTTCAACCAACTTGACGACGCGCTGCTCCGCACTCCGGGAATCGCCCGCCGGGCCGTGAACGACCTGCGCAACGGATCGATTCATCCCCTTGATTTCATCTACGACGCCATCGGCTCCGGCCCGATCGAATAGAAAACATCGAACATAAACCCCGGCGCCAGCCCCACGGGCCAGCGGCCCACTATATTTCATCGTAATGCCCTATACGCCCGACAAGAAAATCATCGTCAACGACGTAACCCTTCGCGACGGCATGCACGCGCTGGGGCACCAGTACACCGTGGAGCAGATGCGTGGAATAGCCCGGAAGCTGGATGAGGCAAAGGTCGATCTGATCGAGGTCTCCCACGGCGATGGGCTGAACGGCAACTCCTTTAACTACGGATTTTCCGCTCACACGGAGATCGAATATCTCCAGGCAGTGAAATCGGAGCTGACGCACGCCAGGCTGGTTGCGCTGTTGCTGCCGGGGATCGGGACGATCGAGGATATGAAGATGGCGCGCGAGGCGGGAGTGGATACCATCCGCATCGCCACGCACTGCACGGAGGCCGATATCGCCGCCCAGCATATCACCAAGGCGAAGGAGATGGGCTTTGATACGGTCGGCTTTCTGATGATGGCGCATATGATCCCGACCACCCAGCTTCTGAAACAGGCAAAGCTGATGGAGTCCTACGGCGCGGACTGCGTCTACATCACCGACTCCGCCGGGGCGCTCCTGATGGATGAGGCGCGCGAACGGGTGAGCGCGTTCCATGAGGAACTGGGCTGCCAGATAGGCTTCCACAATCACAACAATCTCGGGCTTGGCGTTGCCAACACGGTGATCGCCATCGAGTCGGGGGCGGACCGGGTTGATGCCTCGCTGGCGGGGATGGGGGCCGGCGCCGGCAACTGCGCGCTGGAAGTGCTGATTGCCGTAGCCGACCGGATGAAGATCCGCACCGATGTGGAGCTTTACCCGCTGATCGATGCCGCCGACGGCCTTGTCCGTCCCATCCAGCGCCGTCCGGTGCAGACCGACGGCAATGCCCTGATGCTCGGCTATGCCGGCGTCTACTCCTCCTTCCTGATCCACACGGAGCGGGCCGCCGCGCGCTTCAACGTGGACCCGCGCGATATTCTCGTGGAGCTGGGACGGCGGAAGATGATCGGCGGCCAGGAGGATATGATCGTCGATGTGGCGATCGATCTGGCAAACGGAAAACGCTGATCGATATCTGTCGAATCGAATAGTCGGAACGATCGTCGGGGCGGGTTTAAAACCCGCCCGGACAGACAGACAACGCAACGCGATAACGCAACCCCATGATACTATAGTTCAACAATCACGGAATGACACTATGATCCATCTTGTTTCCGCGCTCATCATCGGCTCCGTCTATGGAAGTGGCTATGCGGCCAGGGGAAAAGATCTCCCCATCTACCGTATGTCGATTGCGCTGCTTGTGGTGCTGCTGGGGATTGCCGGCTCGGCGTTTCTCTTCGAGGACCAGCTTTACGGCGCGATCGGAGCGCAGTGGGGGATGTTCCTGTTTGCCCGCAACATCGCCGTCTATGCGCTCTGGCTTCAATCGCTGATCTGCACCGCCCTTTCGATCGTGGCATTGAAGAACCGCTGGCACTGGAAGTACATCGCCCTTGGCATCATGTTCTGCATGCTCTTTATCGCGCTGGCCTACGCCACCAGCAACACCACGTCCATGGCGATGGCTGGCTGATAACGCCCGCTATCAAATCCGCAATACCTCGTTCGGAAACGATATCTTTATCTTTGCGCCGGCTTCGGTTCTCCCCAAGCCGGCGGGTCGTTTCCTGCGCCGGAGCGAACAATTATTCAACACGAGAAGGGAACCCCGTTTCATGACCAACGATCGCATTCAGCAGCTTGCCGAGATCGTCGATAGCGCCGCGATGAACATCACGGAGATCGGCATGCTCACCGCCGACGCGCCGGACCTGACGATTGACGCCGCGTACGAGGTGCAGGAGGCTTCCGTGGAGCGGAGGCTGGCGCGCGGGGAGCGGGTGATCGGGATGAAGATGGGGCTGACCAGTCGCGCCAAGATGGAGCAGATGGGGGTTCACGAGCCTATCTACGGCATCCTCACCAGCTCCATGATCGTCAATGACGGCGCTGCCATCCGCATCTCCGAGCTATGCCATCCCAGGATTGAGCCGGAGGTTGCCTTTATCCTGAGCGATGATCTGGAGGGACCGGTCTCCCCCGCGCAGGCGCTGATGGCGGTCGGCGGAGTCTGCGCCGCGCTGGAGGTGATCGACAGCCGTTATAAGGATTTCAAATTCACCCTGCCGGATGTTATCGCCGACAACACATCGGCCGTCAAGTTTGTGCTGGGGAGCGCCGTAACCGCCGCCGACTGGCTGAATCTGGGGAACCTGGGGATGGTGATGGAGGTAAACGGCGCGATCGTGGAGACCGGCTCAAGCTCCGCCATCTACGACAACCCGGCGCGATCGCTGGCGGAGCTGGCGAACATGCTGGCGCGTCGCGGCAGGAAGCTGCACGCCGGACAGATTGTCCTGAGCGGCGGCGCAACCGCGGCCATCGCATTGAAGGCCGGGGACCGCGTCCGCGTGGAAATCGATGAAATCGGATCGGTGGAAATCCGGGTGATCGCGTAAGGGCAATTCATGAATTGCCCCAACAACCATATAATAAATCATGGCACTGACACCATTCAACCTGACCACGTGGATCGACGAGCATCGTCATCTGCTGAAGCCGCCGGTGGGAAACGCGCAGATCTGGAAGGAGGGAAACCCCGAGTTTATCGTGATGGTGATCGGCGGGCCGAACTCCCGGAAGGATTTTCATGTGGATGCCGGTGAGGAGCTGTTCTACCAGCTTGAAGGGGATATCACGGTGAGGATCGTGGAGGATGGAGCAATCCGCGAAATCGCGATCAACGAGGGGGATATCTTCCTTCTCCCGCCGATGGTCCCCCACTCGCCGCAGCGCGGGCCGAACACGATCGGCCTGGTTGTGGAGCGCCGCCGTCGCAATGGCGAGGAGGATGGGTTTCAGTGGTATTGCGAGAACTGCGGCGAGAAGATCCACGAGATATTCTTCCCCGTCACCGATATCACCACGCAGCTTAAGCCGGCATTCGACGCGTTCTGGGCGGACATCGATGCGCGTACCTGCGGTAACTGCGGGACCGTGCTGGAGCCCCCGCCTCCGGTTGAATGACGCATCCGTAACCGTTGAACCCAAGCTGAATAAGACACGAAGAGCGAGCCAAGCGATGAAGATCGATGTCCATACCCATATCCTCCCCGAGAACTGGCCGGATCTCAGCGCGCGCTATGGCTACGGCGGGTGGGTCCGCCTGGAGCATCACAAGCCCTGCTGCGCCAGGATGATGATCGACGACAGGTTCTTCCGGGAAGTGGAGGAGAACTGCTGGAGCCCCGAAAAGCGGATCGAGGAGTGCAATCACGATCATGTCGATGTGCAGGTGCTTTCCACCGTTCCGGTGATGTTCGGCTACTGGGCGCGGCCGGAGCATACGCTCGATCTCTCCCGCTATCTGAACGATCATATCGCCACGGTCGTGGCGCGGCATCCCGACAGGTTCGCGGGGCTGGGAACGCTTCCGATGCAGGCGCCGGAGCTGGCGGTGC
>JBDSJW010000454.1:0-12519 GCA_039917235.1 Kapaibacterium sp. (SeqCode)
GAACCGCATGAAGGTCATCCTCATAGAGTAACATGAATACGTACGTTCGAGAAAATCAGCAGCCTGCGCACTACAAACCAACACATTACATCGTAATGTGACTCACCCACCGAAATCAACTGTGATCGACGCAGTAACTGCGCTGCAGAAGGTTCAAAACGACTCGATACGTACCTCTATGAGATTAAAACTTGGGTCAATATAGGCGCACGGTAAACGAATTGACAAGAGATTTCTCAGTCCCCATAAGAGCGGGGACCGACGGGCTTTATCCGTGGAATACATGGCTGACGCTCAGGGACCACCCGATGTTGCCTCCGCGGAAAGAAAGAGTCGGCCCGGCTCCCGGAATTCCTGTTACTGGAGTGAACGCTGAAGGTTATTGGGGAGGTTTGAAACCTCCCCCGACAGGGCTGTGAAGAAGTTCCTTAGAGCCACTTCATCTTCTTGTACCACGCCACGGTCTGCTCTATCCCCTTCTGGATAGAAACCTGCTGCCGGTAGCCAAAATGCTGCCGCGCCTTGTCCACCTTGCAGATCCAGTATCGCTGCGTGATATCCCGCCCCTTCTCGAAGTTGAACACCGGCGGCTTCTTCTGAAACCGCCCCAGAAACCCGCTGATCCCCGCCGCCGCGAAGACGAGAGCATGCGGAATTCGGAGGTGACGCGCGCGCGGACGGCCAAACGCCTTCGCGGTCATCTCCCCCACATGTTCCCAGGTATAGAACTCCTCGGAGCTGATAAAGTAGGTCTCCCCCACCGCGCGATCGCTCTCCCCGGCCTGAATGAAGCCGCGTACAAGATCATCAACATGAACAAGGCTTACCAGCTTTCGATCAAATCCGATCAACGGGGCAAACCCGCGCGCCACCACCTGGAAGAACTTGAAGATCTCCACATCGCGCGGACCGTAGACCGCCGGCGGCCGGACGATTGTCAGCGGCAGATCGCCCATGCGCGCAATCACCTCCCGCTCGGCCGCCGCCTTGCTCTCCCCATACGCGGTAATCGGATGGAGCGGCGCTGTTTCATCGATCGGATCGTCGGCGCTGGTGGATGGGCCAACGGCCGCCTGGCTGGAGACGTGGATCATCCGCTTGAGGCCGGGGTTGGCACCCGCAATCGCATCCAGCAGATTTCGCGTGGCAACCTGATTTGCCGCGAAAAATCCCTCACGGTTCTTGGCGGCGGTGGCACCGGCCACGTGATAGACATAATCGACATCCCTTACCGCCTCCCGAAGCGAAGCCGGATCGGTGAAGCTGGCGGTGATGTATTCCACCGAAAGATGGCTGATGTTTTTCGTGGAGGAGGTCGGCCGGATCATCACGCGGAGATCATATCCCTTCGCGTGCAACTGGTCCGCCAAATGACTTCCGATAAACCCGGTCGCGCCGGTGATCAAAGCTTTCATGCAAATATTTATCAGACTGTTGAAGTACTTCTGATATCCAGACTGTTCAAGAACCATCTCCACCAGGGCCCGTCCAGGGCGTTCTGTAAGAAGTTCATGGCAAGGGAAAACCCGCCTCTGCGCGGGAAGCCGCCCAAATTAGCGATTGGCAGCCGAGCAGCAGCTATCCTAACAGCCTGTTGAATTACTTCCGGCAGTCAGACTGATCAACAACGATCAGCTGCAAGGCGGCCGAATCTGAGCAAATGAGGCGTCCTTTGGGACGCCGCAGTGAGCGAACGGTGAAGGCCAACGCCGCGGATGATGTTGTTCAACAGTCTGCTAATGCTCTTTCACCTGAAGCAGCTCGAACACCTCCCGGAAAAACATCGGGATCTCCGACTGGACGATTGTCCCGCCGGCATTGAGCCTCCCGGCAAGGTCATACAGCGCTTTATCGGTCTTCTCCTCCGCGGGCATCGTGGCGTCCGGCGTAAGGGCATCCTCCGGTGGATAACCGGCGGAGACCGCGCCGGCCAGACGCGCGTCAATCCCCTGCCGGAACGATTTCAGAAGCTGCTCCACCGAAAGCTCCCCAAGCCGCCGGTAGCTCTCGAACTGCGCCTCGTCGAACCACTGATCGGCGGTCGATTGTTGCGGGAAGGAATCGTTCTCAAAGCCGTACTGGCGCACATCAACCGACTCCGCCTGCGTCAGCGTCGGCTTCACGACGATCATATAGCCGGTCCGGCTCTCATCCGTCTCGTAATCCTTCCAGCCCAGCGTCTGTGCATGCGCCCTGGAGTAGCGGATCCTCCCCACCACGAAATGCTGGGTGCCATATCGCTCATTCCCGTCGCCGTCGGACTTCACCTTGACCGGGATGATATTCAGATCCACCTCGATCCCGAAATCGATCCGGCAGCGACGTATGGCATCCCCCAGATCGGAGAAGCAGGGGCGTGGATCGGCGCCGCAATCGGCAAGGACGATATAGCGGCAACCTCGCTCCACCAGCGCATAGAGCGCGGTGTTCTCGAAATGACCACCATCGGTCAGATAGCAGTAGCTGGAAAGATCGTTCGTCTGCGAAAGAAGCTCGCGCAGCGTGTAGAAGGGCCAGAGCCGCGCCTGGGGCGATTGCCAGCTCTCCTTGTTCGGCGTGGGCGCCCAGTAGCCCAGCCGCACGTTGAACATCGTCATAAGCATCGCCAGCGATGACGTGGGGGTTTTCGATCCCATGTTCGGGCTGGCGGCCGCGCCGGAGACGGAGACGGCGGAGCCGAGCGTGAACCCGCCGGAGAGATATTTCTTCGTGTTCCGATAGCCGGTACGCGCGGAACCACAGTAGCCCCGCGTCAGAATGAAATTGGCGGCCGAACGCTGCGCGGTCGCCAGATCGCGTCCGGCAACCAGATTGAGCGTGGTGTTGATCAGATGATATGGCCCCCCGCGCTGGCAGTTCAGCAGGCTGGTCAGCGGAAGATCATCCCCCTCCACCGCCTCGTAGATCTCCTTCTGCTGGACCTGCCTGGCCTGGTTGGATGCGCCCATGTACGCCCTGGTCAGGCGCGCCTTGTAAAAGGCATGGATGGAGAGCATGTTTGGATCGACAGTCCAGCCAAGCGCGACGGCGCAGGCGAGGAACGTGGTCATCAGGCAGAACGCGCCGTGGATATCGGTGATATACCGGTCCAGCTCCGGCCCAAGCACCCCGTAGCTTCCAAAGAGGTGAAGCTGGAACATGCCGTGACTATCGGAGGAGAGGTATTGATACTCCTGATTATGCGTGACAAACCCGATGGCGATAAACACCGTCAACACAATGAAGTTGGCCGCGATAACGGCGATTGTCCGCTTGTTGGCACCGCTGCCGAAGTAGATATCCCAGATCACGTATATGCCGCAGAGCACAAGGCCGAAGGCGGCATATGCCGCAAGATCCGGCGCCTTATCCTCCTGATAGTGGATAAAGGCCCCAAGCTTCGTCCCATACATGCCATACACAAAGGCCGCAACCAGCGCGAAGCTGACGATGATCAGCGCCATGATCTTCCCCGGATGCATATGGAATCGCTTGTTCTTGCTCAGCGTCAGCACAAAGTGATGGTTGTACTTCTTCCTTCTCCCCTCTCCGGTGATCTCCGTCACGCGACGAAGGAGAAACCGTATCGTGAGGATGACCGCGTCAAGCGCCACGATGAGAACCGCGAACAGGGGTGATGGTCTGAAGTTGGAGAGCAGCACCTCCACGGTGTGCCCGGGGTTGGGATCGTGCGTAAAGTGTTCCAGAACAAGCTTCGTGGTGGCCGCGGAGAGGGGCACCAGCGCCATCACCGTGCAGATGATCAGCATCACCCGGGATGCCCCTTTGCTGCTGAACTTCATCTCATACCACGCAAAGAGGAAGCAGAGGACCACGCCGATAAACGTGGCGTAGTGAAGCGGCTCGCTCCGGGTATTGAACTGCTCGGTCGGGAGCACCAGCTGCGACAGCATCGCCTGTCCGGCCCATGAGGCAGCGATGGCGCCGGCAAGGACGAAGAGCGTGGGAGCCACCGCGAAAATCGCCTTGCTCAATGCGGATGGCGCCGCGCTGGATGCCTTGTCGCCGCCGCCGGTCGGCGCCGCCTTCAACGCCGTGAAGATCGCGCTGCCGATCGCGGCAAGCAGCCCTCCCCACCCTCCGATCTTCTTCAGATATGTGAGGAACGCCCCATCCTGGCCGTTGAAGAGAAAATCCACCAGCTCGTGGCTGTAGCCGGCAATCGCCAGGACCGCCGTCAGCAGAACCACGCTCACCAGCAGCGTGGCATGTGTCCGCACCAGCTTATTGCGCCGCACCTCCCTCCGCCACTGTAGCACCGCCTTGGAGTTGGTGCCATCATCTTCGATCCGGGTCCAGCAGGCGGCGACAAGCAACGCCACCGCCACCGCGCACCAGAGCCCCAGCGAATACCCGTGCCGCCACCACCACCCCACCGCCTCCATAATCGAGGTCTTCTGCACCTCCTCAAGCCCGGAGCCGACGCCGCGCTTAAAGATCAGCGTCATGCAGAAAATCAACGCGGCGGCCGCGGCAAGCTCAAGCCACGGTATCACCTTCTGCCGTTTGGATGATCCATCCTGCCCACAGATCATCCACGCGATGATCAGCACCACGATCCACCCGATCATCGGCACAATCAGCCAGAGCCCCGATGCCGCCCTGTTGAGCAGCCGGTTCCTGAAGGAGTTCGGGTCGCGCGCCGCCAGCTTCGCCGAATCGACGGGAGGGGGAGGAAGAACGCGCCGCTTTCCGTAGAGCCGATATCGCTCCAGATCGACGCGACCGCTATCATCAGCAGTTGCCTCCGATAAACCGGGGCGGACGTAGAGCGGGATATCGCCGGTATCGGGGGGCGCGGGGGCAACAATCGGCGCGGTTGCAGTCCCGGCATGAAGGAAATCCCTGGCGGAGCTGGGATGGATCAGAAAGTAGAGCTGCCCCAGCAGCACCACCGCAAGGAATATCGGGATCAGAATCAGCCACGTAAGGAACAGATTCCGCGACACCACCGATACGGCGCGCCACGTGTCGGCGCTGAGCGCCCCCTTGCGCGGCGTCAGGTAGTTGGCGAAGAGACGAAGGTGATGAACCGGATCGGAGCCGGCGCTGAGCGATCCGTCGGCGATCTTATCCCGCAGTTCCAATGTTTCGCGGGGAACCTCCCCGGCCCCATCCTGGCCTGGGAGCAGAGTGTGCGTTTCCTGCTCCTGCTGGCGGATGTAGAGATAGGAGCTCTGCCGCTCGGGCTCTATCCGCTCCGACGGCGGGAAGGTCTCCCTCCGATGGAGATATTGACTCAGCGCATCCTCGATCAGCCGATGGTTGAGAACCTTTATGTCGGCATCATCCCCCTGGCTCAGGAGATTTTTCGTGGTGGGAGAAAGAGGCACATTCAGGAATCTCTCCTCCCGCGGCTGGTAGAGACCGTACAGCCCCAGCAGCCCGTTCAGCTCACCCACCAGCCGCCGCAGAAGCTCATCGCGGACCGGTTTGTCCGGCGTGGAATAATTACGGATCAAGACGGCAAGGCTCACCAGCTTTCCGGAACGGTCATCCGGCGGCGTCCCCCCTGCGGCCGGAGGGCCGGCCTTCGCGGCGTCCAGAGCTTCTTTGGCCTTTTCGGCAAGAACGGCATTCGCGGCTTCGGCAGCTTCCGAGGCGTTCAAAACCTGCCTGTCGGCCTCAACGTTCGCGTCGTGGTCGGCTTTCGCGACTTTGGCGGCATCGGTGGATTTCGCGGCATTCATGGCGGACTTATCCGCCGCTGCCTTCGCGGCGGCGGCGGCGGCAATCGCCCCGGCTTTTACGGCCTCCGCGGCCTTTGCTTTGACGATCGCCTTTGCAACTTCCCCGGCGGCCTTCCCGGCATCCGCAATCTCTCGCGGGTGGTCAAACGCCCACATAAGATAGCGGGCAAAGTGATCGGTGTTTCCCCCCGTCGCCTTTGTATAGTCATTCTTCCGCAGAAGATCAATCAGGCCGATCGGATCGCGGATATCGGCCACCTCGAAGCGGGGCGCGCGCGCCAGCCATGCGCTCCACCATCCCCCCACGAACCCACCGCCGGAAACGGTTGAGAGATAATCGAAGGCCTGAATCAATCCCTTCTCCCGCAATCCCTGGAGAAGCCCCAGGCAGAACGTTGCGCTCCGAATCCCGCCGCCGGAGAGGGCAAGCCCGGTCAGGTTCTGGGAGGCCTTCCGCCGAGCATCGGCGCGGTCATCCGGGCCAACCTTCTCCCCTCCGAGAAACATCCGCCGTTCAAGGATCTCGTCGCATTCGGCGTTGAAGACCTCATCGAACGTGCATGGCTCCCGCTCGCTCCGCCCGTATGATGTTTGCTCGCTCATGGTTGACGATGGTTATTGTGGAAGGCCGAGTGAATGGATGTGATCATCATGCGCGCAATCCTCCCGATCCGAAACAAACATCGACATGACCGATATGGCGCGCACGGCGATACGACCGCAAATGAAAATTCTTTCTCTGGATGGTGGCGCACCGCGTGGGGGGCGGGTTGGTCCGGCGGGGTTTCCCGTCGGTCATGGTATCGCGGTCGCGATCATCATCGGGGGAGGCAGATCTCGTGCGAGTCCTCCCCCATCGTTCCAGATCTACAATCCCCCGCCCGATCCGGCGCCTGCCACCTGCAGATAGTGCCCGAGTGTCCCAAGGGAATTCTGCGCGATCGTCAGAAGCGGCCCGAAGAAATTCGGCAGGCCGAGGAGGAGCGTGGCAAGGGCCAGAACGCCCAGGATGGCGATGCTTCCGGCATCGAAGGTAATCGCCGGTTGCTCACCGGAGGGCTTCTCCAGGTACATCACCTTGAGAACGCGGATATAATAGTAGAGGGAGATCACCGAATTGATCACGCCGATCACCGCCAGCCAGAGGAACCCGCGCCCGGCGCTGAGAAGCGCGTTAAAGAGAAAGAGCTTGCCGATAAACCCCGACGTGGGAGGAAGCCCCACCAGCGAGACCATCATCACGCTGAAGAGCACCCCGACCAGCGGCATGCGCGGCCCAAGCCCCTTGAAGTCCTCAAGCTCCTCCGACCCGACCCGCTCGGCGATCTTCTGGATGGCGAAGAACGCCCCCAGGTTCATGATCAGATAGACCGCGAAGTAGACCAGGATGGCGGCAATGCCGTACGGCGTTCCCACCACAAGCCCCATCAGCATATAGCCGGCGTGGGCAATCGATGAATAGGCGAGGAGCCGTTTCAGGTTCGACTGCTGGAGCGCGGCCAGATTGCCGAGCGTCATCGTGAAAACGGAGATCGCCGCCAGAACGCCCATCATGTTGATGCCGTAGAGCGCATGCGGATAGGCGGTGGAGACAAAGCGGATCAGCAGCGCGAACCCGGCCGCCTTCGACGCAACCGAAAGGAACGCGGTCATGGTAATCGGCGCCCCCTCGTAGACATCGGGGGTCCAGAAGTGGAAGGGGGCGGCGGAGATCTTGTAGCCAAGCCCGACCAGAATCATGATGCTGGAAATCAGGAGCGGGTTGATCAGCACGTTCTCACGATTGTGCGCGCCAAGCGCCGTAAGGATCTCCCCGAAATTCGTGGTGCCGAACATCCCGTACATCAGCGAGATGCCGAAGAGCATAACGCCGGAGGAGATGCCGCCGTAGATCACATACTTCATCGACGCCTCGCTGGAACGGCGGACGTTCTTGGTGAACCCGACGATGGCGTAGGAGCAGAGGGAGACGATCTCGATGCCGAGATACATCAGCAGCAGATCGTTGGCGCCGACCATCAGGAACATGCCGAACGTCATCGCAAGGAGGAGCGAGTAGTATTCCCCCATCCGCGGCTTGCCGTCCACATCCAGCTCGCGCGATTTCAACGAGAAGATCACCACCAGCACCGCCGCCACGGAAATCAGAATCTTGAAGAAGAGGGCGAAGTTATCGACCACCAGCATCCCCTGTCCCTCCACCTGGTGGGCGGCGCGGAAGAGAAATCCCTTCATCGCGGCATCGCCGGCCGAGCCTACAGGCTCCACGGAGTTGAACGCCACCACGCCGGCCGCCACAAAGCCGACCAACGCCAGAACACCGATGGTCTTCTTGGAGCCTTTCGTGAACGCATCCACCATAAGCGCCACCACGAAGAACGATCCGAGGATGATCTCCGGGATAAAGTGTCCGAAGCTGGCGGCCAGTTGTGAGAAATCGATATTCATGAGGACGATTGGAGTTGTTCGAAATGCCTGTCGGTATCGGAAGTTCGCCTCTCGGGGAGAAGGGATATCATCCCCCTCCCCGCTCTCGTATGAGACTGTTCACCATAGTCTCTCTTATCCTCAGTGCAGGGCGTTAAGCGCCGTCGAAGTGTTCACCGCGTGATTCTGCATGAACACCACCAGCGCGTTAACGCTTCCGTTCATCATGTTCAGCACGGGATGCGGCCAGACGCCGAGCGCCACCACGATCAGCACCAGCGGAACAAGCATCGCCCACTCACGCTTGGTAAGATCGGGAAGATGATTCGCCCACTCGCGCGTCTTCAACGTCCCAAGGAATACCCGCTGAAGCAGCCAGAGCATATACGCCGCGCCAAGCACCACGCCGGCCAGCGAGAGAATGGTCCAGAGACGGATGGTCCCGTTGCGGAACGCGCCGATAAAGACAAACGATTCCGACCACCAGCCGGAAAGCCCCGGAAGGCCGAGCGCCGCGAAGAAGGCGATCATCACGATAAAGAAATACCCCGGCATGATGTTCGCCAGCCCGCCGAACTTGGCGATGGTGCGGTCGTGAACGCGATCGTAGACCACGCCCACCAGAAGGAAGAGCATGGCGGTGATGGTGCCGTGATTGAACATCTGGAAGACCGCGCCGGAGAAGCCGATGGCGTTCATCGACGCCAGCCCAAGGAGCACATAGCCCATGTGGGAGACCGATGAGTAGGCGATCAGCTTCTTCATATCCTTCTGCGCCATCGCGCAGAGCGCTCCGTAGACGATGCCGATAAAGCCGAAGATGGCGATCGATTCCATGATCGCCGGGGTCATGGCGACATCCGGGAAGATCGAGAAGCAGATGCGCATCATGCCATAGGTTCCCAGCTTCAGCAGAACGCCGGCCAGGATCACGGAGATCGCCGTGGGCGCTTCCACGTGAGCATCAGGGAGCCATGTATGGAACGGGAACATCGGCACCTTGATGGCAAACCCGATAAAGAGCCCAAGGAAGGCCCAGAACCGGAGTCCCAACCCGCCCCCCGCCAGCGGCGAAAGCAATCCGCCGGGGGTGTAGTTGAGTGGGTTCATCAGCGCCAGCATGTCGAACGTATGCGTCGGCGTGACGGCTCCGGGGGTCACGTTGGAGCTGTAGTACAGCCCGATGATCGCCAGGAGCATAAAGACCGAGCCGGCAAGCGTATAGAGGAAGAACTTGATGGCCGCGTATTCGCGACGGGGTCCGCCCCAGATGCCGATCAGGAAGTACATCGGCAGGAGCATCAACTCCCAGAAGACGTAGAAGAGGAAGAAGTCAAGCGACACGAACGTCCCCATCACCCCTGTATTCAGCAGCAGGAGAAGCGCGAAATACCCCTTGACGTTCTTGGAGATCGACCACGAGCTGGCGGTTGCCACAAGCATCACCAGCGCCGTGAGGAGGATCATCGGCATCGACAGGCCATCGACGCCGAGGAAGAAATCGATATGGATATTCCCCAGCACCGTGGCCGGCAGATCCAGCCAGACCGTCTTGGTGACGAACTGAAAACTGTTCGGATCATTGATCCCCCCGAGCGTCGGGTTGAATGAACTCCAGAGAACCGCGGAGATCACAAGCTGGATCACCGTCACCGCCAGCCCGACCATGCGGATCACCGAGACGGAGTTCTTGGGAAGAGCCAGGATCCCCAGCATCCCGAGGAGCGGGAGGAAGGTGATGAGAATCAGTAGAGTGCTGTTGTTCATCAGTCCGACTGTTAAAGATGTTGAGTTTGTTTCCGATTTCTTCGCTTCTGCTTCCCGGCCATGCGCTGGCGGCGGGACTGGCGCTCCCCCCCCGTTCTACCGGAAGGCAAAGAAGAGCACCACCACGCCAAGGATCACATAGACCACATATGTCTGAATCCTTCCCGTCTGAATCTGGCGCATCACCAGCCCGAGGAACTGCGCGGTCCCCCCCAGAAGATTTACCAGCCCGTCCACCACATAGGTGTCGAACCCAGCGGTTACCCGCGCCAACAGAACCGTCGATGAGCCGACGCCGTTGACGATGCCGTCCACCACGTTCTGATCGAACCAGGCGAGCATCTTCATCAGCAGCAGCGTAAGGCCGACGGGGAAGATCTTTTCGTAGAAATTATCCTGATACCACCTGTTGAAGAGGAACGCCCTGATGCCGCGCGGGGCCGCCCAGCTCACCTGCTGCCCCTTTGCCCCGGCCCGGCCGAACAGAAGGAACGCGACAAGGATCCCGCTCCCGGCAACCAGCAGCGAGAGGAGCGCTGGAATGCTCGCCACCCCCGGAATGCCGGTGGAATGGAGATGATGCACCTCATGCTCGATCGTCTCCTGGAACGGCGCCATCGCCTCCGCCTTCCCCCCCTCCGGCTTTGCCTCGGGAGCCCCCTCATGCGGCGGTGCCTCATGCGACGGTGCCTCATGCGTCATCCCCGCGAACGGCTGCACCGCCGCCGGGGTAACGTTTACCGGCGTCTTCACCCATGTGGAGAGGAACCAGCCGCCACCCGGGTTAAGCGGGTTCGCGCCGAACGGAATCCAGAGCGAAAGGATCGCTAGAACGATCAGCGGCGCAATCATCACGCGCGGGTTTTCATGGATATTCTCGTAAATGTCCGATGCCTTCGGCTCCCCCCAGAAGGTGAGGAAGATCATCCTGAACATATAGAACGCCGTCATCCCCGCCACAGTATACCCGATGATCCAGACAGCGTTGGCGATAAATGTCGGGCTGATGTTCCTGAACGCCCAGGCGCCGGCAAGGATCTCATCCTTCGACATATAGCCGCTGAAAAGCGGGATGCCGCTGATGGCAAGCGTGGCAACCAGCATGGTGAGATATGTGACGGGCATCTTCTTCCGCAGCCCCCCCATGTTCCGCATATCCTGCGGATCGCGATCGTGATCGTGGAGATGGTGGAGCGAGTGGTGCATCTGATGGATCACCGAGCCGGAGCCGAGGAAGAGGCATGCCTTGAACATGGCGTGCGTCACCAGATGGAAGATGCCGGCGGAAAACGCCCCCACCCCGAGCGCCAGCACCATGTAGCCGAGCTGCGATACGGTGGAGAAGGCGAGCACTTTCTTCAGATCGGTCTGCACCAGCGCGATCGATGCCGCGATAAGCGCCGTGGCCGCCCCGATCGCCGCCACAAAGAGCATCGCGTCGCCGGTGAGAAGCGGGAAGATCCTGGCGGTCAGATAGACGCCCGCCGCGACCATCGTTGCGGCGTGGATCAGCGCGGAGACCGGCGTCGGGCCTTCCATTGCGTCAGGGAGCCAGACGTTGAGCGGGAACTGCGCGGACTTGCCGATGGCGCCGCAGAAGAGGAGAATGCCGGCGGCGGTAAGCCACGGGTTGCTGCCAAACGGGATATGCCCGGCGGCCAGCATATCGAACACCTTCGTCAGCTCAAGCGTCCCCAGCTGGGTGTAGAGGATCATGATGCCGGTGAACATCCCGATATCCCCCACGCGGTTGACGATAAACGCCTTCTTGTTGGCGTACTGCGGCGCCGGCCGCTCGTACCAGAACCCGATCAGCAGGTAGGAACTGAGCCCCACAAGCTCCCAGAAGATGTAGATCATCAGCAGGTTGTTCGCGATCACGATGCCGAGCATCGAGAAGGTGAAGAGCCCGAGAAACGCATAGAATCGGTTGAAGCGCCCGCCGTGCATCGACGGCTCGCGCATGTATTCGCTGGAGAAGAGGTGGACCAGGAAGGAGATCAGCGTCACGACAATCAGCATGATCGCCGCCATGTTATCGGCAAGAATGCCGAGCGTGACAGTGTAGGACTGCTTGATGCTGCTTGTGGAGAGATCCTTGAAATCCATCCACGTGGTGGACGCCTGCACCTTCGGATAATAATTCGGCTTTGTCGCGTCCCCCGGATCGGAGATGGTCTTGTACGCCACGAAGATCGCCAGCGCCAGGCAGATTCCCATGATCGCCGTGGAGATCCAGCTCAGCGAATACGCCCGTTTCTGGTCCGCCGGCGTCCACTCCCCGCGCTGCTTCGTCACCACGAAATCGTAGTGATGATCGCTGTCCGCCGTGTGGGTATCGTGCGTCACCGTGCCGACCGCGTCGTGCGGGGCATCGGCGGCGGGCTGCGTGTGATCGGCGGTATGGGCATCGGCCGTGTTGGCGTGATCGCCATGATCGTGCGCCGGGTTCTCATGCGGGTCCACCACATAATCAGACGGCGTTTTCATCTTCCCGAGGATAAGCTGAACAGCGAACCCAAAAAGAGGAAGCACGAGAATGACGAGCGAAAGAGTAAGACGTATATCCATGCGTAGATCCAGAAATCGGTTTTCGTTTGTCCGCGATGTCCAGCGTTATCGACGATGTCAGTTC
>JBDSJW010000455.1:0-4651 GCA_039917235.1 Kapaibacterium sp. (SeqCode)
GTTTCGTCGGCCTTTCCCCTGCATCAGCGGGGAGACCTGAGCATCTCGGGACCAGTCACACGCACGATGAACCACAAGCAGCCAGCCCGGGGAGTGCATCTCCTTTCCATCCTGATTCTTCTCGGCATCTCCACATCGCAAGGGGCGGCGCAGTGGGATGGGGAGATCGTTGCCGAGCGGACGCATCACACGCAGACCCCCTGGCTGCTGCCGGTCGGCAGTGTGCAGATCGAGCTGGGAGGGCTATATGAGAAGGACCCCGACAAGTGGACCTTCAGCTATCCGCTGGCGCAGGTGCGGCTTGGGGTGATGGATAACGTGGAGCTTCGATTTGGCGGGGAGTATATCCACGACCTGAAGGAGAACAAGGGGACGCACGTCCGGCAGGGGCTTAACAGCCCGACCGTCGGCGCGAAGATCCTGATCACGCCGGAGGAGAACGGCCTGCTCCGCACGGCGTTTATCGGGCAGATACGGCTCCCGTACGGCAGCACCTATTTCCGTCCGGACTATGCGGCGCCCAGCTTCTACGTCTCCACAGCCTATCGCATCGATGACATCTTCGACCTGACGGGACATCTCGGCGGGGAGTGGAATGGCGTTACCGGCGGCGCGCATCCGGTCTACGCGGCATCGCTCGGCTTCCGCATTTCCGATGAGCTTCATGGCTACGCTGAGAACTTCGGGCAGCTTCCGTTCGGCGACTCGCTTCAGAACTATCTGAACGCCGGGTTGATCTATCGTCCCGCCGCCAATGTGCAGCTTGATCTGAACTACGCGCTTCCGTTTACCCCCGCCGGACCTGATTATTTTATGACGCTCGGTTTTGCATGGCGATTGCCAGAGTAGGATTTTGGATATTTGCCGCCATGCCGGTCCCCCGCCGCGCATTCGTCAACCATATTCTTACAACGCTCCCCGCGGTTTCGTGATATCGCCGCTATCCATTTCACTGGCTGCTCTGCTGGCTGCCGGGGACGTTTGAAACGTCCCCCGACAACATCAACGTTCTCCGTCAACGTCATCATCCAACAACGTCAACGTCATCCACGGCGTTGGTCTTCACGTTCGCTCTAAATCGATTGCTCTCCATGCCACGTCGCATCCGTCCGGCGCATATTCTCCTTGCGGTCCTTACCGTTCTCCTTTCCCTGTGCGCGGCCACCGCGCGCGCGCAGGAAGATGATTCCGCCGATACCGATTCCACCACGGTGGAGAACGTTCCCCCACCCGCTTCCAAGCGGATTACCGCCGTCAGGATCACCGGCGGCATCGTGCTGGATGGGCGGCTGGATGATGAGCCGTGGCATCGCGCAACCTTCGTCTCCGACTTCCTCCAGAAGGAGCCGAACGAAGGGACAGAGCCGACCGAGCGGACGGAGGTGGCGTTCTACTACGATGATGATGCCCTCTACGTCGGCGCGCGGATGTTCAGCCACGATCCTGATCAGATCCGCGCAACCGTCACACGCCGCGATCACTCCGGCACATCCGAGCGGATCATCATCGCGCTGGATACCTATCACGATCGCAGGACAGCGTACAGTTTCAGCGTTACGGCGGCCGGCGTGCGGACCGATTACTACCACCCGGATAATGAGGAGTTCGACCGCGAATACTCGTTCGATCCGGTCTGGGAGGCGGCAACCAATATCGACAGCGCCGGATGGACCGCCGAGATGCGGATCCCTTTTTCACAGCTTCGGTTCAATGCGCTGCCGGAGCAGATCTGGGGGATCAACATGGACCGATGGATCCCCACGAAGAACGAGGATATCTACTGGATTCCCGTCCCGAAGAACGGCACCGGCTGGGCCTCCCATTTCGGTGAGCTGAACGGCATCGCCGGGATCAAGCCGTCGCGCCGGATCGAGGTGCTGCCGTATGTGGCGGGGGGAGCGCGATTCTCCGGTGAGCGCGATCCAGGTGATCCGTTTAACAACGGTCACGAAATCCGCGCCCGCGCCGGCCTCGATTTCAAGATGGGCCTTGGCCCCAACCTTACGCTCAATGGAACCATCAACCCCGACTTCGGCCAGGTGGAGGCCGATCCCGCCGATGTGAACCTTACGGCGTTCGAGACCTTCTTCAGCGAGCGGCGCCCCTTCTTCGTGGAGGGGAGCGATCTGCTTGAAGGGGATGGGCCAGGCTATTTCTACTCCCGCAGAATTGGCGCGGCGCCGCACGGCTATCCCGATGGCGATTACACCGACCGGTCGGAAAACAGCACCATCCTGGGAGCTGTGAAAGTGACCGGTCGGCTTCCGTCGGGGATGTCGGTGGGGGGGCTTGCGGCGGTGACGGGGCGTGAGGAGGGGCGCGGGTATGATGCAGACAGCCATCTCTTCGATACGGTTGAGGTGGAGCCGCTGACGCTCTACTCGGTGGGGCGGGTGCAGCAGGAGTTTGGCGATGATGCCTCCACGGCTGGGTTGATGGTCACGGGAGTCCGGCGCGCGTTCAGGGATGGCGATCCGCTGGCCGATGACCTTGTGGGGACGGCCCTGAGCGGCGGCGCGGATTGGGATCTGGGGATGGGAGATGGCGAGTACAACATTTCAGGGCATCTCGGCGGAAGCTACGTGGCCGGAAGCAGCGCCGCCATCACGCGGATTCAGCGGTCGAGCGCGCATTATTTCCAGCGACCCGATGCCGGCTACATCTCCGTGGATACCGCGCGGCGCTCCCTTGCCGGCTATACCGCGGCGCTTGCGATGGCGCGCAACGGCGGCACACACTGGCTCTGGGATCTTCATCTGTCGATGGATTCGCCGGGGCTTGAGCTGAATGATATCGGCCGCATGAGCTCCGCTGATGATATCGATATCAACGGCACGCTTCGCTATCGCGATACAAAGCCGGGGGAGATCTTCCACTCGTACGACATTGCCCTTACCGCGGGGGACGAATGGGATTTCGGCGGGACCAACCGATACCGCTCGGCCGACCTTGTCTGGAACGGCACCTTCCGCAATTTCCTCAACGCCATGATCGGCCTCCATGCCGGCGACCGGGGGATCAGCGACAATATGACGCGCGGCGGGCCGCAGATTGCCACCAGTTCCAACTGGGAGGTGGAGGGGAGCATCTCCAATAATTTTGCCGCCACCACGCGGTGGCATGGCTACGCATATTATCGCCGCACCAGCTTCGACGGGCTCTTCTATCAGGTGAACGGGGGGATTTCCACCACCATCGGCGACAGGCTGGAGATTGCGCTGGACCCGACGCTGACCCGCGCGGTCAACGTCCGCCAGTTTATCAACGCCATCGACGGGGGAAGCGCGGCAACCAACGGCACGCGCTACATCTTCTCCCGGATCGATGAGACCACGATCTCCGCGCAGCTCCGCATCAACTATGCAATCACCCCGAACCTCAGCCTGGAGTTCTATGCCGAGCCGTTTGCCGCCAGCGGTCGCTATGATAACTTCGGCGAAGTGCCAGCCCCGCGGAGCGATTACCTGCGGATCTACGGCACCGACGGCACATCGATCGCCCGTCAGGATGATGGGACGTTCCAGGTTGTTGATGGCGCATCCAGCTTCACGATCCAGCCGCACGATTTCAACATCGGCCTGTTCCGCAGCAACCTGGTGCTGCGATGGGAATGGCGGCCGGGGAGCACATTCTATCTGGTCTGGCAGCAGGATCGCTCCCGGCAGGATGACCGGGGGGAGCGGGCCGGCCTACGCGATGTGGGCTCGTCGATCACCGCGCCGGGGGATCATCTCCTCTCGCTGAAATTATCCTACTGGCTTCCGGTCGATTGATTCCTCCGTGCCGTGACACTTCCCGTTTTCATAACAGACTGTTGAAGTACTACAGATGCCCAGACTGTTCAAGGACGATCAGATGCAAGGCGGCCGAATCTGAGCGAATGAGGCGTCCTTGTGGACGCCGCAGTGAGCGAATGATGAATGTCGGGGGACGTTTCAAACGTCCCCGGACGCGGCAGATGACGTCCTTCAACAGTCTGATAACCTTCTCAACATCATGATGAAACATCCTCCCGAGACAGCCGGCAGCGCAAACCGCATCGCCATCCGCCCCGCCGCCGCCGATGATGTGGCGCTGGTGCTGGGATTTATCCGCGAGCTTGCCGAATACGAGCGGATGGCCGATCAGGTGATCGCCACCGAGGATGACATCCGCGAAGCGCTCTTCGGCAAACGGCCGCATGCCGAGGTGATCATCGGGGAGTACGATGGCACGCCGGTGGGGTTTGCGCTCTTCTTCCACAATTTCTCCACGTTTGTCGGGCGGCCGGGGATCTATCTGGAGGATCTCTTCGTTCGCGAGGAGATGCGGGGGAAAGGGGTGGGAAAAGCGCTGCTTCTACACCTTGCGCGGCTTACTGTGGCACGGCGTTGCGGGAGGCTGGAGTGGAGCGTTCTCGATTGGAATGAGCCGTCGATCAATTTCTACAGGAGTCTCGGCGCTGTCCCGATGGAGGAATGGACGGTATATCGACTGGCCGGCGAGGCGCTCCAGCGGTTCGGTTAACAGCGCAGGGAAGCCCGGAACAATCATGCTTGTCGTTATCAGTGATCTTCATTTTCTCGATGAATCCGCCGGCCGGCATAATCCTGCCGCCGGGGCATTCGAGCGGATCTTCTTTCCTCACATCGTATCGCTGGCACGGAGCCGT
>JBDSJW010000456.1:0-4880 GCA_039917235.1 Kapaibacterium sp. (SeqCode)
GTGCCGGATGGCGGCGGCGCGCGCCTGGATGGAACTGCCGCCAACGAAGATCTCGGGCCGATCCCGCTTCTCCGCAACAAACCGTGTGTTAAGCCTGGCCCCCTCCACCTGATAATGCGTGCCGTGAACATCGACCGCATCCCCATCCCAGAGCGCGTGGCAAATCCGCATGTACTCATCCATCCGCTGGTAGCGGGCGTCGTGGTCCAGCATATCGCCGTAGTAACGCTGCTCTTCCGGGGAGTGCCCCACCACCATGTTCAGATGCACCCGGCCGCCGGAAAGGGCCGCGAGGGTATTCACCTGCTGGACGAAGAGCGTGGGGGAGATCACCCCCGGCCTGTTGGCAATCATAAACCTGATCCGCTCGGTCCCATGTGCCAGCGCCGCCGCGAGGAGAGCGGGATCGGGCATGCCGTAGTTCATATTCACCAGAAGGGAATCGGCGCCGGCACGCTCCGCCGCGTGGCAGAACTCCGTCTGTGCCTCCAGATCGGGGAACGCCATCTCGCGCGCCGTCCGCCCCCTGTCGCGGATATTTCCGCTCTGCTCGCCCCCCGGCATCAGTCGCCAGTGAAATCTTATCGGCATGGTCCAACCTCCTCACGCGCGGCGGCCGCCGGGGAAGATTCCCCCAGCATCCGCTCTTTTCCCCGCACCAGCGGCAGGACATCGCGACCGAACCGTTCCATCTCCTCATGATCGGGCCAGCCGATGAAGAGAAACTGGGTGATGCCCGCGCGACGGTATTCGATGATGGCATCGGCCACCTCCTCCGGGGAGCCGACCAGCGCCATTGATGGAGCGCCGAGATAGGGAACCGCGCCCGACCAGAGCGTGGGGGTGATCCAGCCGTCGGCGGAGCCGTTCGCCAGATCGAACGTGGAGTTGTAGGCAACCGAATCGGAGCGCCCCACGAAGTTCCGCTGCACATCCCTGGCCTCCGCGCCGAACCGCTCGATAAGCGCGTTCGCCGCCGCCACCGCCTCGTCATGC
Source organism: Kapaibacterium sp. (SeqCode) (assembly GCA_039917235.1). Classification (GTDB taxonomy): domain Bacteria; phylum Bacteroidota; class Ignavibacteria; order OLB7; family OLB7; genus JAFDZV01. The sequence goes on from JBDSJW010000456.1 coordinate 997, forward strand.
TCCGGCCTGACAATCAGCCCCATCAGCAATCCGGTCTCCACGCCATCCGGCAGAAGCGGCGCTATCTTCTCCCGCAACGCATCCGGCGCCTCGGCAAACCGCCAGAGACATGATGCGTGACGGCGGGCCAGCTCCAGCGCCTGCCCGGAATTCCCCCCAACGAAGATCTCCGGCGACCGCCTCTCCCGCGAGACGAACGGCGTGCTCACCCTCCCCTTCTCGATGGTGTAGTACCGGCCGTTGAAATCGACATCACCATCGCCCCGCCAGAAGGCGTCGCAGACCGAGAGGAATTCATCGGTCCGGGCGTAGCGATCATCGTGTTCCAGAAAATCGCCGTAGTAGCGCTGCTCCGTGGGCGTATGCCCGCCGACGATGTTGATGCAGACGCGCCCCTCCAGCACCGCCGAAAGGGTGTTGATCTGCTGCACAAACATCGTCGGTGAGATAAGGCCGGCGCGGCAGGCGACCATAAAGCTGATCGTCGTGGTCTCCATGCCGAGCGAGAGCGCAAGGAGCATGGGATCGGGCCGCGTAAAGCCGATCGCCATCAGCATCGATTCGATTCCATTGCGTTCGGCGCAGCGGCACAGCTCCAGTTGCACGTCACGGCTGGGAAGGCCGATCATGCGCGAGGTGGCCCCGCTCCGCCGGAAGTCATCGCCGGCCTGCGAGAGCGACCAGTGGAACCGGAGCGGCGTGCTCATGCCATTCCCCCGGCCAGCTGGAGATGGGCGATAAACTCATCGATCCTCCCGCCGATGATGGCGTGCATCCGCTCGGCAAACCCGTGCGTGGCCTCGTGTCCAACCGGCTCATCAAGCTCGCCGTTGACGCCAAGCGCATGGATCTTCGCGGCGGCCGATGGCTCCATCGCCACAAGCGCATCCCGTTGTTCGGCGGTCATGCAGTAGACCGCGCGCGCTTCCCGGATCATCTCCGCCGTAACCGGCTGGGCGATATGATCGTGCGTTGCCACGCCAAGCCGTTCCAGCGCTGCAATCGCCTCAGGCTTCATCGGCTTGCCGGTGCGCGCCGCAAGGCCGGCGCTTGCCACACGGACGCCATGCTGATACAGCGTATCGCGCGGGATGTTCAGCCGGTCCACCATCGCGGATGTGCAGATGGCCTGGGCAATCGGCGAGCGGGCGGTGTTGCCGTTGCAGACAAAGAGGAAGAGATGCCCAAGCGGCGTTGCCGTGGCCGGACGCCTGCGGAGCGCGGCGGCCATCGTTGGAACCGAAAGGACCACCAGCGCAAGGACGAGAAGCCCCGCGCTTACCAGGTCCTGCCCGGCGGGGGCCGGCCGGTGAAAGAGAAGTGCGATGGCAAAGCTGGCAACCACGCCCGAAAGGATGCTGGACGCGCGGTTCACCGGAACGCAGAACGTATACTCGCGGGGATGGAGATAGATCATCGTCCCGAAGATGTAGAGCGCCGCGTAGGCAACGCCGACCAGCAACGCCGGAAGGAGCGCCGCGCCGCTGAAGAACATCGCATAGCCCATTCTGAGATCGCCGGCGAACTGTCCATGTCCGACAAATGCCCAGACGGCGCAGATGATGATAAAGACCGGAGTAGCCACCGCCTGCTCCTCCACGAAGTAGCGGATGCGCGCATCCCAGTCCTCGGTTTTCGAGAGATGGTGGATCACCTGGAACCGGCTGATATACCCGATGAGATATGCCGCCACCACGCCGATCGCCACCGGCGTAAGCCCCAGCCTGCTCTGCCCGTTCAACGCAAGGAGGAGTGAGCCAAGCACCAGCACAAACGCGGCAAACGATTCCCATCGAACCCGCCGTTTGGTGGCCGCGTCGGTGATGCGGGCTATCAGCAGAACGCCGCCCCGGAAGAGGACCATCATAAAGACGATGGAGACGCCGGGGAAGCTGTAGCCAAGCGTTGTGGCGCCGATCACCACCGCCGTGCCGATCCCCGAGAGAACCGCCTGCCAGCGGATCATGGGAAGATCCATCCCCAGCACGGTCCGGCGGCCCAGATAGCGCCACCAGCCGTTCAGCGTGACAAAGAGATAGAGGCAGAGAAAAGTGGCAATCGATGCCGCGGGGAGGACGGCAAATCCCGAGAGCGGGCCGCCGTCGGCGAGAAGGCCGGATGTGGTGGACTTCGCCAGAAAACTGTAGGGGATGTAGGTAAGGAAATACCCAAGCCCGAGGATGAACATCGAATCGCCACGGAGCAGGTTTTCGACAGCGCTTCTTCCTTTGCTCATGGGTATATCTCCGCCGGTTGGTCAGGGTTTATAGAATGATGCGTCGTATGACTGGCCCAGGATCGATTTGCCGATCATCGCCAGGTTGTGGTCGTCGTTATCATGCCGGACGTAGAAGGAGAGATCGCGATAGATCCGCTCCAGGATTCCGGGGCGGTTCAGCGAGCGGGCGCCGCACGTGCGGATTGCCAGCTTCACGGTCTCCTCCGCCAGATGCTCCATCACATGCCGCGCGCGGCTTCCGGCCAGCTTCGCCTCCTCGGGATCGCGGTTCCAGAGCTCCGCCACATGCCGCAGCCAGAGGTCCCCCGTCTCCACGTTAACCGCCATCGTCCCGATATGCTGCTGCACGTAGGGGTCGCGCACTTTGTTCTGCGTCCGCACATAGTCCAGCGCGAACTCGTAAGCCCCCTCGGCGGCGCCGAGAAAGGCCGCGGCATAGTGTGGGATGAACCGTGTCTGCCATCCCTCCTTCAGATAATCCCCCGGCCGGCCGATCAGATTTTCATCGGGGATGAACGTTTTGTCGAACTTCACCAGATGGCTCACGGTCCCCCGCATGCCGATCGGGTCCCACCAGGAGCCATCGTAGCTCACCGAGGGATCGGCCAGATCGCAGGCCATCAGCAGAAGGCTTTCCGGATCATCGCCGGCATGGCGGGCGCCACCGGGACCGGCGGTGCTGACAAGGAGAATGGCCCACTGCGCGCCGCCGGCGCTTGTGCAGAACACCTTGGTTCCGTCGACGACATATCCGCCATCGACCTTTGTGAGGTTGGTTCCAAAGCGGCTCTTCTCCCCCGGCGCCGGGGCCTGCGGCTCGCCGCTCCACGCCACCCACAGCTCGCCACGTTCCACCACGCCGGCAAACCATCGCGATTTCTGCTCGGGGGTTGCAAGGGCATCGAGGATCACCAGGGAGTTGGCGTGCCCCTCCCAGCATCGGGCAAGGGAGAGATCGACCTTGGCAAGTTCCTTGGTCATCATCCAGAGCGTGTAGGAATCGCCGCACTGCGGGCCAAGCCCCAGCCCGCCGTATTCCAGCGGGATGGTTGGGGCGGCAAGGCCGGCGCGCGCCAGATCGGCCATATCCTCGGTCGGGAACTCGGCGGCCTGATCGTACCGGGGGGCACGTTCAAGGAACGGCCCGCGCGCCAGATCGCGGACACGCCGCACAAGCCCTTCGCGATCGACAGCGGTTTCGGCGGGGAGAACGGCCGCGTCGTGATTATTTATCATGGTAGTAGAATTCCCTGGAGAAGTAGTTGGACCGATCGCTCCCATCCTTGAACCGTGTGTAGGCGGCGATGATGATCAGGCCGGCGTTCAGGTTCGCGGCAAGGAACGTCTCCACGAACTCGGCATCGAACAGGGCGTTGAACGCCGAGAGCTTTCCGCCATCCACGCCTGCCGCATAGGCCGTAATCTCCTCACTCCCCCAGTCGGCCGGGGATTCCGCGGCCACCGGATGGATCATCACGGCATCCCCCTCCTGCGTGAGGGTAAATGATGTGATGCCGCGGCTGGCGGAGTTGGTGTTGATCCAGCTTCCGAGAAACGGCTCCATGGTCACCGGAACCATGGTCCCCTGCGCGGCCGGGATATCGGCGGCGCGGGTGTACTGCAATGTCTCCATATCTCTCATCCT
>JBDSJW010000457.1:0-4213 GCA_039917235.1 Kapaibacterium sp. (SeqCode)
GTTTTGCCACGGGGGAGATTATGCTGATCGATGACTATATCGGGAGCCTTCTCGGGCGTCGCATGCGGGCCGGCATTGATGCCGACGATGAGCCCGTGATGGCGAATCGTGGCGCCGGAACGCGACCCGCGCTTTCGGTCGGGAGATATGAAGCGATTGAGCTGCTTGCCCTGGAACGCGGGCTGCGTCTGCGTCGCGGCGTGTATGCCGGCGTGACCGGTCCCAGCTACGAGACGCGGGGGGAGGTCGGCATGCTCCGCCGCATGGGCGCCGATGCCGTCGGCATGTCGACGATCCCGGAGATCGCCGAGGCGGCACGGCGGGGGATGAACATCACCGGCTTTTCGCTGATCACCAACACGCTCAGCGATACGCGCCGCGTCCGGCTGGAGCATGGTGATGTGCTGGGACAGGGGGGAATGGCGTCCGCTCGCATGCGGATTGCGCTGGAAGCGTGCCTGGATGCGCTGCGCTGAAAAGCATCATGCTATCCCGTTATATTCGTTTTGAATTATATACGCTGCGGGTTATGTTTGTCCATGGATGTTTTTGAAATCATCGCCGAGCCAACGCGGCGCGCCATGCTTGATCTGCTTGCCGATGGCGAGCGGACCGCCGGGGAGATCGTCAACGCGTTTCCGGCGCTGACGCAGCCGGCCGTATCGCGGCATCTGAAAGTGCTGCGCGATTCCGGGCTGGTGGAGTCGAGGAGCGCCGCGCAGCAGCGTATTTATACGCTCCGCCCGGAGCGCCTGAACGAGATTGATCTGTGGCTCGAACGATATCGCCGCTTCTGGAACGGTCGCCTGAACGCGCTTGAAGAGCATCTTGCGCGCATCCATCCCACCAGCAAACCAACCAGCAGGAAGAGGAAACCGAAAGCATGATCTCACCAAAGGGGGCCATCATCACCGATGGCGAGCGCGCCAGCATTGCGTTCGAACGAAATCTGCCGTATCCGATCGAGATGGTCTGGGAGGCGATCTCCGATCCCGAACAGATCTCCATGTGGCTCGGCGACACGACGATTGAAGGGGGGATGATCACGATTGTCGGAGGGCCGAAAAGCCTCCCCGCGGAGGTCCGGCGGGCGACCGGCAGGATACTGGTATGCGAGCCGCCGCGCGTGATGGAGTATGAGTGGAAGCAGGCGCTTATAGAGGAATCCACGGTTCGCTTCGAGCTGACGCCGAGCGATGAGGGGACATCGCTCCGGCTTACGCACCGCTGGCTGAGCATCGCCAGCGCCGGCGGGTTTGCCCCCGGCTGGCACGCCTATCTAGAGCGCCTGGCGGCGCATCTGGGCAACGGTGAGATTCGCGACTGGGTGGGGCTTTTCGGTGAATTCCGCGATCTGTACGTGTCGGGGGACGTTTAAAACATCCCCGGCTATCTGTTACGCATCGGCATCGGCGAATTTGAGCCGTATCCGCTGCGCCTCCGTCCGTTTTCCAAGCTGGAGGAGCGCGCCGCAGAGCAGCTCGGTGATCTCCTCATCGTCCGGCATGGCGCTGAATCCGTGGCGGAGAATCCGCTCGGCGCTGGCCGCGTCGCCATCGCGCATCAGCCCCTGCGCCGTCTTGATGAGCGTAAAGCGGAGCCGGTTCTCAAAATCCTCCCGCGCCGCCTCGAAGAAATCCTCGTACAGTGTTGGGAATGGGACCTCGCCACGGACGGTCTCCAGCGCCGCGATCAGCGGCATCATGGCGCGATGGTGCATGCCGTCGCGCAGCGCCGCCGATGATTCGGCCAGAAGGCGGTCGGCATCGAGCAGATCGACGCGGAGAAGGCGGAGGTTCAGGCGCGGGGTTTCGCCGTCGGTGAGGATCGCCTCATGTCCAAGGCTCTCGCGAAGCCTGTGGACGGTCAGGTTCACGGTCTTCCGGGCATCCTCGATCTCCGCCTGATCTCCCGCCGCAATCCGGCAGAACTCCCGTTGCGAGAGAGGTTCATCCAGCATCTGATCCGCCACCAGCACGCCCAGCATTGTCCTGAGCCTTGAGCCGCGCGGCCGTATCGGTTCGCGACCGTCGGATCGGATTTCGATGGTTCCCAGCATCGTCAGAAGGCTTCGATCGTCGGCGCCGGTTGCCGGGGCGGTGTCGGGGCGAGCCAGTTCCTTTGCGCGCGCGCGCCATGCGGTTGCCTCGGCGCGGGAGAAACAGGAGGTATAACGGTCGATGATGGGCCTGATATAGAGATGCAATCCCCGTTCGGCCAGCCACCCCAGGCGTAGCGTCAGCGCGCGCGTCATCCGCGGGCGGGTCGTGGCGGCAAGCTCCTCATGCTCCGGCATGCGCCCTATCTGGTCGAGCAGGGAGGCAACCGCGTGCAGGTTGATCACATCCTCCAGCCTGATGACCGGGGTACGGAGGAAATCCCCCACCATTCCGGCAATAATCGTGTCATCCGGCGCCGTGGAGCCGCCGGCTAGGGCGCAGAGCGCCGCGATCAGCCTATCGATCTCCGAACTGTTGTCGGCCGCGGCCAGCGACGATTGGACCTTGTCGCCGCAGTTGTTCAGAAGAACCTGGCGGGCCGGGCTGATCGTGTTCCTGTCGCTGACAAATCGTTCCGCCATTCTTCCGGCCCAGTCGATATCGCCGCGCAGCAGGCCGATTGTGAGGAGCTGATAGCCCATCGCGTTCGATTGCAGCTCCGCCATTGCCGGCGGCGCCATCGCGCAAAGCTCGGCGGCCTCCCGTTCCATCGCCTCATGGCTCATCCCGAACGAGGCACGGGCGTGAAGATCGGAGCGGAGGGCGTAGATCAGGTTCGGGATCAGGTTCTGATCGCGGAAATGCCGTTGTGCTTCCCGGCAGACGCGGTGGAGATCATCCATCCTCCCGATACGCTCCAGCAGCCCGATCTTGCAGAAAAGAACATCGGCATAATGCTGATCCCCCGTGAACGATTCCAGCTCCGCCAGCAGATCGAGTCGCCGGGCCAGCTCCTCCTCGGTATCGATCAGGCCAAGGAAATCGGGGCCGAGGGTTCGGCGCATTTCCCGGCGGAAACTCTCATCCACGCCCGGCTCGGCGGAGATCGCCTCCATCTCCCGTTCAACGCCGCGGACGATTGCGTGGTCCCCCGCCAGCGTGGCGGAATAGCTGAAATGATAGAGATAGGAGACGTAATCCTGCGTATGGCGAAGCTCGGGAAATCTGGCGATCAGATCCTCCACCTCTCTGCGATAGGGATTTTCCCGATCCACCCCAATCTGGTAGCGTGTGCCGCTCAGGTAGATCCGATAAATCAGCATCCCCAGCCGATAGCGGATAAGCTGATCCGGCTCCGCATTCCCCAGAACCCCGATAAGCTGCTCCAGAAGGCCGGCCGATTCCTCCTGTTCCTCCCCGCGATGCCGCAGCGACAGGCCCCGCATCAGATATCGCGCCTGCAATTCCGCCAGTTCCAGCGGCGTGCATCGGTCGCGCGATGACTCTATCATATTGCCGGCGGCGCGCCACGCCATCACCGCAAGCCGCCAGTCCGGCCCGCGATCGAGATTGGATGCCACGTCAAGCGTCCGGTTCAGCGCTGAACGGAACTGGTCCGCGGTCACCCCCAGCGGGCGGGGTCGCTCGGCCAGCGTCAGAAATGGGAGCGCCGAATAGAGTGGAAGGCCGGCCGCGATCACCCCGACGATGCAATCCGCGTTCACCGCTGCCTGCTGCGCCAGCCGGCGATGGAGGAGCGAGTGAGTGAACGCAAGGAGGGGTGATGAGCTGATTTCCCCCGGAAGCGCCTGCACGGCGGTGCCGGTGGCGAGGATGATCCCCTTGAACATCAGCGATTCCAGCAGCGTCTCAGCGCCGCCGATCATCGCAAGCGCGGATTCCCGCGCCACCACCTCACCAAGCGACGCGATCTGCTCGGCCCCCTTCCGTTCCCCCTCGCTCAGATGCGCCGCCATCCCCTCGGAGAGAAGCTGCACGCTCCGCTGAAGCCCCGCCACAAACACCTCGGGGGGGAGCATCGCGCGCCATCGGCCGCTCATTCTGTCCTGCGCCAGCGCGCCCGATTTCAACGTCCCCCGAAGCGCCGAGCGGATCGCCAGCGGGTTTCCGGCGGTAGCCCCGTGGAGCATCGCCAGCAGTTCCGGCTCCGGCGGAGCCTCGAAGAGCGATTCCCAGAGCCGCGCCAGCTCCTGGTGCGAAAGCCCCTCAAGCGTAATCTCCTCGATCAGATACCGCTCCATCACGCCGCGGAC
>JBDSJW010000458.1:0-3077 GCA_039917235.1 Kapaibacterium sp. (SeqCode)
GCCGCGACCGTAGCGGGCGGCGTTGCGTATCGCCTCGCGGGCGGCGTAGTAGATGGTATCGGCCGCCAGCGGGGAGAGGGTCGGGGTAAGCGCCTCGGCATCGGCGGAGATATTCCACTGGACAGTATCGAAGCCGTTGCGGAGTTCGCCATCGGTGATCTGCCGGAGTGCGGGGAGGAGCCCCAGGCGTTCCACCGCCTGCGCCGCCGGGGTGGGGAGCTCGCGGAGGAGGTTGGAGATCTTGCGATGCAGGTCGGTCATCAGGGAGATCGTTCCATCGCGGCCATCGCCGCTGGCGCTGAGGGAGAGCATCACCGCGTGAAGTTGCGGGAGCACGTCATCGTGGAGGACGCGGCGTGTCTGGGTATCGAGCGCCTGGCTTTCGGCAAGCCGTTGCCGTTGAAGGGTCATCAGCCTGCGGGCCATCTCGGCGCCGGCCTGGATATCGATCAGCCGTTCGCTGCTTGCCCGCGCAATCTCCATCTCCTCCTGCGTGTACAGTCCGCCATCCAGCTTCTCGCCAAGCATCAGCACGCCGATCAACCCCCGTTCGCTCCAGAGCGGAATTCCCCAGACGGCGCCGTGATGGGCCTGTGGATCGAGAGGAATGCAGAGCGTATGGGGGGAATCGATGTCGGAGAGGATCGGTGAGGCCAGCGACTCCGGGAGCGTCTCCGGGTAGGAGAGTGGCGCGCCGGCGAGCGTTGCCATGGTGCCGACCGGGAGAAGGTAGGCAAGGCGGGCGCCGAGAACATCGGTGCAGAGCGCGCGAAATGGGAGTGATATGCTTGACTCTCCTTCCGTGGTTCCGGCGATCAGCCGATCGTACAACTGCTGGCTTCCGATAAAGGGTCGCAGGTTTTCCAGATAGCGATCGCGCTCCACGTAGGAACGCCAGTTCAGCAGCGCGTAGAGAAATGCAATCAGCACGGTGGAAATCAGCAGGCCATAGATCGGCGCGAGACGCATGGAGAGGATCAGGCTGAACGCCGCGCTGTACGCGGTTGCCAGGGCGATTGCGGTTTTCCAGTGACGGCGGAATCCCTGGCGGGGGAGGGTTTTGCCGGTGAATATTTCGTACGAGACAATTGCCTCGCCGAGCATCATTACTGCAAGGGAGATCAGGAGGGAGATTGCAAGATCGAACCAGTCGAGCGTGAGGATATCGCTCAGATAGATCATCGGCTCGCCGGCCCGCAGCACAACCCAGAGGAGCGCCCATCCGACCAGCAGGCTTACGCCGATCAGCACCGCCGAAGTCCAGACCAGCCAGGGTCGCGCGCGGAGCCGTGCAAGATCACCCATCACGCGACCTGTCGGTTCCAGTGTTCTGAGTGCGCGGAGGGAGAAGAGGAAGCAGCAGATGATAAACGCGGGATAGATGATGACCACCAGCGGCTGCCCCATCAGCAGCGGCGCGCGGCTGAAATCGAGATCGGAGAAGCCGGCGCGGACTGTGCTGCTGGCTCCCAGAAGAAGCAGAAGCACCGCCAGCCCGAACGCGGCGGTAAGAGCCAGCAGTCGGAGATGTGTTTTCCGAAGTCGGCTTCCCGGGCTTTCCCAGAAGCCGGCAAACCAGAGCATCGCCACATACCACGCAAACGGAAGCCCTATCACCGGAATCCAGCCGATATACCACCGGAGGCCGATCACCGGCAGGAGTTTGAAGAGCGAGCCTTCGAGAAGGGCTGTATGAAAGATGAAGAATGCGCCGGAGATGATAAGGCTCCCCCCGGCCAGCCAGATTCCCCATGCGCGACGTTCGGCGTTCAGCAGCACCGTAACTCCCAGCCAGAGGGGGATGATGGTGTTGAACGAGGAGAGGGCGATCAGCAGCCATGTAAAGAAGGGGCCGCCGTTCATTCCCATTTCACCCACTCGCCACGTTCGTTCATCACCCGCGCCGCGCCATCCGGATTCCAGATGATAAGCCTTCCCTCCAGCACGATCAGCGCCGCGCGCGTGCGGGCAACTTTTTCATCGGCGGCGGTATCGTTCAATCCCCACGCCGTGTAGATCTGCCCGTTGGTTCTGCTGATTGTCCGCTTGTCGCGGAAGCCGTAGCGCGCCGCAATCTGCTCATTGCTCATCCCCTGCGCCAGCATCTTCGCCACCGCCTGCTCATTCGGTTCCAGCAGCGACATCGGTGAGCGCTCATCCTTGTGGCGCACCTCCTGCACCCGCGACTCGATATCGGGGTCGATAAAGCTGCGTCCCGCCACCGCATCCTTCAGCAGCGGGACGATCATCTCCGGGAGGAGATAATTGGATTTCCTGACATAGGCATAGTGGCTCAGGATGCCGGAGCGGCGGAAACTTCTATAGTAATCATCATCATCCTGGATCGAATAGAAGACCATCGGCATTCGCGGAAACTCACGTCGGATGGCGACCGCCGCGTCGATGCCGTTCATGGCGCCGGCAAGCTGGACATCCATCAGGATCGCGTCCGGCGCGGTTTCCAGACAATGCTCCAGCGCCCGCTCGCCGCTGTCGCAGTCGTACACCACCGATACAGAGCCGGTGGCGTTCAGTCCGGTTTTCAGCGCGGGGCGGAGTTTCGGATTGTCTTCAACCAGGAAGAGATTGATCATTGATAAAGATATAATCTGTTTGATCTGCATGGCTAATCTAAACGTTTCCATCGTAAAAGGATATCAGCCCTCGTCGATCAGCCTGGGCATCATATGGGCTATCCAGATCAGGAGGAGATAGAGGAGAAACGGGCCATGCTCCCGCGCAAACCTGTGCAGCGATCGCTTTTCGGAACCCGAGGTGAAGCGGAGCAGCATGGAACGCGCTAGAAATCCCCCGAAGCTATAGCTGATAAATGGCTTCAGCGATTGGCTTCCGAATCTTCTGCTGTCCCATGACATCCAGGGCGTGACGGCAAACGCTATCCAGACCAGGAGCGCCAGCCAGAGCCATCCCGCGATAATGATCCCGGTACGGATATGCGATCCTTCGATTCGTTCCCGCGCGATTGCGGCCAGAATAAAGAGAACAGGCGGAAATCCCAGAAGTATGTAAAGTGCAACCTGTTCCGTGGGAGAAACCTCGGTGAAAAATATAACTGG
>JBDSJW010000459.1:0-3294 GCA_039917235.1 Kapaibacterium sp. (SeqCode)
GGAGAGCCGTATATCGGTTGTCATGGCGCCGCCCCCCACGGGAACGTTGGCGGATTGCGGCGTGATCGGGATCTCCTGCCAGCCGGTCCAGTGGAAATCGCCGTGGGTGAAGGCGTGGTTCCCAAGCGCCGGGTTGATGCGGTCAGGTTGCACGGAGATGCTTACACCGTTGATGACGAAATCGGCCTGCCCCGCGGCATTGATCGCGGCGTTGACGGGCACCGGCGCGGTGATGTTCATAAGGGCCGCGGCGCGGCGGATCGAATCCAGAACGGCGGGATCGGTGGTGTTGGCGCGGTAATCCTGGAGATCGCCCGGATCGAGGCCGCGGAGCCGCGATACCAGCGCGTCGCCGGCATCGGCCGATGTCAGCGTAAGCGCCTCCACGATGCGACGATTGCTTCCGCTGAAGTTCGACCAGATCAGATCGCGCCCCACGGTCGTGACGATCTGCTGGCGATCGGCCGACCGGCGCAGCAGCGTGATGATGGACCCCTCATCGAGACCCGATGTCCATCCCTTCAGCATCTCCTGGACCAGCCACACCTTCGTCTGCGTATCATATGGGCCAAGCTCGTTTTCACGCGATACGCACGCCCGCGCCTTGTTATCCCCGAACAGGCTCCCCTCCGGGCCGCTCCGCTCCCTCAGACCGCGCAGGTAGTCCCGCAGATCCTCCGCCAGAAAGACCTCCAGACCGAAGAGGCGCGGGATGAAGAGGAGGACATCGAGCAGGCCGCTTGCGAAGGAGCGCTGGACCCGCGTGGAGGGAACCGAGGCCAGCGCCCCCCCTTCCCCGGTGGCGAGAGCTGCTGCATTTGCGTGGGCCTCCCGCTCGTACGGATCATCGACCGCCCCAAGCTCCAGCGATTCCGCCGAACGATCAGCCCCCTTCTGCTGCAGCACATGCGTCAGCTCGTGGGCCAGCAGCCCCGCTCCCCCCGGCGACTGCGGGTTGTACTGACCGCTGCCGAACGCGATATCGTCACCGACGGTCCAGGCACGCGCATCGATATCGGCGGCCGATCGGGACGCGGCCTCATTGGTATGCACCCGCACCCGGCCGAAATCATGTCCGAACCGGGACTCCATGAACGACCGGGTGGATGTGTCGAGCGACTGGCCGGGGGAGCTGAGAACATCATCGACCGATGGCGGTACCGTGGCGACGGCATCACTCCCGGCATGGTTCCGCATCCTCCGCACGCGCCGCGGCTCCTTCTCCAGCCCGGCCTCCCGACCCCTGCATCCCGAACAGGTTCCGCCACAGGCACAGGCGCGCTGCAACCGCAATCCCGGCGCCCGCGTCGTGCGGCCGGCATTCAGCTCCCCGCCATGACCGGCGTCCGCGGTATCGGCATCGCCTGAATTCCTCCCCGCCAATCCGCTCACGGCAACGCCGCTGAAATCGTGGGCGAAGCCGGTGGGATTCCGGGCATCCTGTTCGCTCTGAAGGCTCTCCGCCTTCGGCTGTTTCCCCGCCGGCATGGAGCGCGTCCCGGCCTCATCACGTACCGTGTCCGCCGATGATCGGCGCTGTGTCCGCGTAAGTGTATGCATCTCAATGTTCCTCGCTGAAGATTGCATTCCCGCATGTGGGGCCGAGCGACCTGCGACGCGGGCCGTCATCGAATCCCGATGGATCGATCGTGCTGGATGCTGTTATCGATATACTGAACCTGGGGGGAGCAGTGAATCAGGGAGCTGAGTAGAGATTGTTCCGGCGCCGGAAATGGCGTTCCAGGCGACGTGCCGACGTGGGAATATAGAGCATTGCGGTCACAAATCCGCGCTGAGAGGGCGGCGGCAAAATACAGGCCCGCGGTTGCAGACTGCGAGTGTAGGACCGTCACCGTCGTGGAGTGCGATATCACATGGATATCACGATGCCCGGCCCGCGCATCGATGCGTTCTTCCGGTGCGATTTCATCGGCATCCCTGCACCGGGGTCATCTGCGACGGGCTAACTATTGCCGGCGGCGTTCCGTTACTGTAGGAGAGATGAACGCAGAAATCAGCAGAGGCCGCTTTTCTGATGCATCTTTCATCAAGTCATCGTAGATTCCATCCACTCCCCGTTCCGATGCCCGAACCAACCGGGCTATCCGCGTATCAAAGTGTTCGTTTTACTAGATTTAACCGGCCATGGATACCACGGAACCATTCAACGGAGGCTCTTCGCCGCTCGATCGTCCGGACCGACCGGACTCACTGTTCTCGCCGTACGTCATGATGCCGGCCACGCCGGAGGAATTCGAGGCGTATACGGAGGGGCGGCGCAACGGCATCATCTCCGGCATCGTCCTGGGATCGCTCTCCGGGGCGATCATGGTGCTGATCTTCTGGCTCCTGTTCCGATAGAGACAAACAGGAGCGGATGCGGGGCATCGTGCAACAGTGATCTGGGATAATCGCTGACGCGATATCGCTGATCGCTGCCCGGCGATAATCGTTCGTTTCAATTCCGCTACACTTCTTACAGATCCATCACCCGCTCGTTTCCTCCCGATACGGACATAGCGCGCTGAACCAGCGCGGAGTACAACTCCACGAGAACGTGTTGATGGGGTTACAGGCTGTGGTATTGTCGGACGGTGTGCGGTGGTCATGCGGCCCGGAGCGGAGTTATGCGCTGTGAGAACAGATCACAACTCCGCAGGAGCAGATTTTCCGAGATAATTCCGGCATCCCCGGATATCGGGGATCGCTTACATCGCCTCGATGCAGGCCGATGGCTTGTTCGAACCGGAGAAGGTGTTTCCCTTGAGCGCCTCGGCCGCCAGATCGGCGACGGCGGCAACCAGTTTATCGAGATCCTCGGCGTTGTTGTAGATGCCGATGGTGGCCCGCACCGCGCCGGGAAGAAGCACATCCTCGCCCGCCTCCACCTTCCGCCTGACCGCCTCGGCATCGGTACAGTGAAGGAGCCTTGTGAGATAGGGATGCGCGCAGAAACAGCCGTTGCGCGTGGCGATGCCGTAGCGCTCGTTCAGAATGGCCGCCACCTGCTCATGATGAATGCCGGCGATGTTGAACGGCAGCACGCCCAGCTTCTTCTCCACCGGGATATTCCCCAGAAACGCCACCCCCTCGATTCCCCGCAGCCGTGATTCCACCGATGTAAGCAGCTCCACCTCATGCCCGCGCACCCAATCCAGGCCAATCTCCGAAAGCCAGTTCAGCGCCGAGCCGAGCGCGATGACGCCGGGGATATTCGGCGTTCCCCCGGTGTGCCGCTCCACCCCTTCCGCCCAGACAACGTCGGTATCGGTCACGAACTTCACGGTGCCGCCG
>JBDSJW010000460.1:0-3008 GCA_039917235.1 Kapaibacterium sp. (SeqCode)
AGCGGTGGGTGGTAGTAGGGGCAATTCATGAATTGCCCCTACTACGGAATTGCCCCTACGGAATGCCCCTATTTGGGTTTACGGCGCGGCTCGGATTGTTTTCCATCGTCCGGGGTGACGGGTCGGCGCGGCTCCGAGGCTTTCCCCTCGTTTGCATCCATCACGCGCATTTCCACGCGACGGTTGCGCGCACGCCCCTCTTCGGTTGCGTTATCAGCGGTCGGCTGCGATTCTCCGTAGCCGCGGGTGGAAATTCTTGAGCCCTGAATCCCTCCATTCACGAAATACTGCTTCACCGCATCGGCGCGATCCTGCGAGAGCTTTTTGTTATACGTCGCATCTCCCACCGAATCCGTATGCCCCGCGATTTCCACGTTGATCGTCGGATTCGCTTTCAGAAATGCGATCGCGCGACCCAGATCCGGCTTTGATTCGTTCTGAAGGTCCGATTTGTCGAAATCGAAAAAGACCAGCAGCCGGGTGGTGCCGCCACTTGTCCTGTTCAGCGCGATATCCTTCTTCAGATCCTTCCCCTCCGCATCCGGGCGAACTGAATATTCATCCGAATAGAAGATATAATCGGGCGCCTGTGCCGTGATCGAGTAACGACGGCCACGCGTCAGCACCACGAAATAATCGCCGTTCCGATCGTCCGTGCGGTATGTGGCGACAACTTCGCCGGAGGAGAGATCAGTGACCGTGATATCCGCGGCAACCGGACGGCGCGTTGCGGCATCAATCACATGCCCGCCAACCGTGACCAGCGCCTCGGGAGGAAACGGATTTGGATAGACGGTGTAGATATCGAGATTTCCTCCGCGATCGGAGGAGAGATAGCCGTTCTGGGAGTTGGCGAGCGAGACAAAGAAATAATCATCCTCCTCGGAATTGATCGGCGTGCCAAGGTTCTCGATGGTGTTCCAGCGTGCTCCGGTCGGGTCGCTTCCGCGCGCCACGAACAGATCAAACCCGCCAACGCCGCCATGCCCCTTGCTCGAAAAGAACAACGATTTCACGTCGGGAGCGATCGTCGGTGCAAGATCATCCTCCGGCGTATTGATCGGCGCGCCGATGTTGACCGGCGTGGACCAGCCGGCGCCGGTTTTCCGCGACATATAGATATCGGCCCCGCCCATCCCGCCGGGACGATCGCTGGCAAAATAGAGCGTCCGTCCGTCCGGGGTCAGCGCCGGTTGCGAATCCCAGTAGGAGCTGTTGATCTCCGGCCCCAGATTCCGAATATTCTGCCACTCGCCACCGACCAGCTCGGCCGAATAGAGATCGGTTCTTCCGGAGCCCGCCTGATCGGGGTCTTCCCATTTGTACGCGGCGAAAATCATGAAATTTCCGTCAGGAGTGAGCGTTGCCGATCCCACCTGCTTTGCGTGGCTGAGCGCCTCACCCGTTGCAATCGGCGGCCCCCACCCTCCGGGAGTGCGGACAGCCATCCAGATCCGCTGTTTGCCGCCGCCGCCGTACGGGCCGGAGCTGGACGATGTATAGATCAGGATCTCCCCGCCACGCAGCGGAACGGGGGCAAAATCATCCTCCGATGAATTAATGCCGAGCGGTGCTATCTGAAGTTCCGGCCGGTCCTTCACGGGAGTCCCCGCCGCCGGTTGTGCTTTCGTTGTGGCCGATGCAAGCATTGCCAGGACAACGACAATCGATAAATCTATGATCTTCTTCATGGTGTTGTTGCTGCTCCAATGCTGCTAGAAATGAAAGCGGAGACCGACAGTCGCCTGCAATGAATTAAGCCGGATATGCCGGTTAACCGGAACATCCACGCTTGAGGAAGCCGGACGATTAGGGTTCTTCAGCATCAGCGTTTCGTCGGCGGTGAACAGATCGTTCAGAGCCAGATCAAGCCCGACCTTTGGAACGAACTCAATCGTCGGCGTCAGCTCGAATACATATCCCACCCCCCGTTTCAGCGAAACCCGCGTGGCGGCGTTCCCCTTGTCGGTATTCTGCGCCACAACCGTCTTGGTGCTGTCGGCCGATCCGGCCAGATAGTAGCACGGGGTATCCCCGGTAATCGCATCGGTTTCCTTCAACGACCTGCTGAGCGGAATCGAAACCGTTGGGCCGGCGAAGATGAAGAGGTTTTTGAATCGATATGCCGGCAGCAGCGAGAGCGAGAGATACGTTGCATTAAGGCTGTAATCTTTACTGACCGGCATCAGCATGCTCACCCGGTTTCCTGAAATCGGATCGGTCAGAAAACATGTATCGTTGACCGATGCGGAGTTGGAGGCGTTGCGCACATCGTAATCGGCGCGCAGCTCCAGGCTGAAATGCGGAGAGAAATCCCACCCCAGCCCGAGCGACACGAGCGGAGCCACGCCGAAGCCGCTTTTGAAGACCGAATTCTCCTGCTCGAATGTCATCAGCGGGCGGATGTACGGATTGCCGTCGAGAAGCGTCAGGGTCAGACCAGCGTCGATCTGCCAGTAGAAGGCGCTACGCGGTCCCACTTTCGGACGCAGCACGTCCTCTCCGGGAGGCGGATCGGCAAACGCGGGGGTGGCAGCCATAAGGAGCAGCACCGCGAGTAAGGAAGTTTTCATGAAAGATTGATCACTGTTGATGAAGTTCACCGGATTCATGAGCAATCACTCTGCCAAAAAAGGTGATATTTGCCCGGAACCGGCAAAAAGCTACGCACCATCGCACGGCTTGAAAGATCGATTGGCCGGGAGAATCCGATGTCGGAGAACAGGTTTTTCTCCCGGAGGATTCAACGCAAGCCCCCCACTCGTTTATCGGATTGGAGCGGCAGCGCGCGAACCGCGAACACCATGGCGCGCCTGTCACGAAACGGTCGGGTCGCAAGCTTTGTTAGAATTCCCGGAAATCCCCCGAAGAAGCGGGATACCATAATCGATCCCGTATCAACGGAAGCTCCGGGACCGGAGAGGGAATACCGGTACGGGAATGGATGCGTCATGGAGAGGAACAATGGAGCCGCCGCACTGGCGTTCTGCCCGGCGCGGCGGCGCGGT
>JBDSJW010000461.1:0-14961 GCA_039917235.1 Kapaibacterium sp. (SeqCode)
ATTGGGCTTGCTATCAGCCGGCCTTCTCACGGAGCTTGACCACACCGGCGTTGGAGTACGCGCGTTTCCTGGGTATATGTGCCATTGGATCACCTTGGTTCCGAGTAACGAACGTTACGACTCGTGCGGAACTGGTAACATTCGAGTAACAAAGTCAACGCATATGACCATAAAACGACGGAAGCCAACAGAAGCCGAATCCTCAAAATCTCTCCAAAATCAAACAATTGCAACCAACTGCCATGGCCTCAGTTAACCGCCGATTCTGGCTCCTCAAGTCGGAACCCGACTGCTATTCCATCGATGATCTTCAGCGCGATGGCGCCACGTTCTGGTCGGGCATTCGGAATTATCAGGCGCGGAATTATATGCGCGATGATATGAAGCCGGGGGATGGCGTCCTCTTTTATCATTCCAACGCGGAGCCGCCGGGAATCGCCGGCATCGCGGAGGTGGTGAGAGAGGGCTATGGCGATCATACGGCGCTTGATCCGGCCGATGATCATCACGATCTGAAATCGACGCCGGAAAATCCGATCTGGACCATGGTCGATATCAGGTTCGTGAGGAAGTTCAAGAACTTTCTGCCGCTCCCCGTGTTGAAGGAAACGCCGGGCCTTGAGAAGATGGTGGTGATCCAGCGCGGATCGCGACTTTCGGTGCAGACGGTAAGCGAGCAGGAGTGGAAGATCGTCGAGAAGCTGGGGAAATAGCCCGGCTTGCAGAATCAGGAGCAGCAACATGAACACCCCGATTGAGATCGATATCGAGGCGGGAAGAACATCTCCGCCGGCATTTGACTGGGATGAGTGGTACGAGGGGATCGGCGGACGAAGCAACGCGGTCCCGGAGGTGATGGAATATCGCCGCAGAATTCAGGAGGAACAGTATCCCCGGTTCCAGGGGCCGGTGGCTCCCGCGCGGCATCCATTTGCTTCTCCCGAGGAGGCGGCAGCCATCGTCAAGGCGAAGGCGGAGGAGCTCGGCGCCGATATCGTTGGCATCTGCCGGATTGAGCCGAGCGATATCTACCGCGGACGTTCGGTCACCGAAACGTATGCGATCGCCGTTGGAGAGCGGATGCGCTGGAAGGAATTTCAGGTGGTTCCGTCGGAAGCGGCCGGGATCGAGTGCATGCGCGTCTACCATTCGCTCGGCGAAACGGTGATCCGCCTGGCGGAATACATCAGGAGCCTTGGCTGGAGCTGTTCAGTGGAACATCCGATCGGCGACAGCGATCTGCTTCATGTGCCGATTGCGCTGAAGGCCGGATTCGGCGAGCTTGGCAGGCACGGATCGATCATCCATCCGAAGCTTGGCCCGCTCTTCCGCATGGGAAGCATCGCCACATCGATCCCGATGGCGATCGACCATCCGATCGATGCCGGCATCGCCGCGTTCTGCGACAAGTGCCGCGCCTGCCGCATCTACTGCCCCGCCAACGCGGTGCCGGACGAGCGCTCGCCGGAGGCGGGAAAGGATCATCTCGGCAACGATCGCTACATGATCGACACGGGCCGCTGCTTCCCTTATTTCGCGCGGAATAATTACTGCTCCATCTGCCTGCCGGTCTGTGTCTACAATCACAAGGAATGGGCGCGCGATTTTGAAACAGGCGAGCCGACGAAGATTTTTCCCGAAGTGGTAATGCTGGAGCCGCCGCCGCCGTTCGACGGCGTGGAGCAGGAGAGGCGCCACCAGTATCCGCGCTTGAACAGAACAAAGCCCGAATAGCGCGCGATCTTCTGAACGCCGCGAAATGAAAAGGGGGAACGATTGATCTCGTTCCCCCTTTCGTTAAACAATATTCAACGGCGCGCAGCCGATTACTTCTGCATCGCCTCCTGCTCCCTCTTTACCTTCTTCTGCGCCGTGCCGAAGACATAATCCCAGATCGGCGAGCTGACGCCGTAACCGGTATCCTCATCGCCGTAGTGATGGCGCATATGATACTGCTTCAAGGCAAGGAGCACGCCGCGCTTCATCGCGAAGTGATGGGTTGCGTAGTGGAGCATATCGTAGCAGAGATATCCCACAACCATCCCCGAGAAGATTGGCGGGGTAAGACGCGCGCCGAAGACAAGGGTGGTCAGGATATAGAAAATGATGGCGAGCGGAATGGAAAACCCCGGAGGCATCACCAGACGCGTTGCATCGCTCGGATAGTCATGATGAACGCCGTGCATCAGAAAATGTAGGCGCTTCCCCCAGACCGTCTTCGGCTCGTAATGGAACACGAAACGGTGCAGCATATACTCCAGAAATGTCCAGATCAGCATGCCGACGATAAACCAGAGAAGGATCGCGCCGAACTCCAGATGCCGGTCATAGACCGATAGATAGACCATATATGCCAGCACCGGAACAAACACCACAAGCGGTGTTGCCGGATGAACGTGCGAGAAATGTTCGAGAAAATCGCTCTCGAACATGCGCACCGACTCATTCCTGTTTGATACGTATCTACGTGCCATACGTATTATCGATTGGTTGATCGCATGATTGATCGGCCCGCGCCATGCGGACCTGATATTGACGCTCGCGGTTTTCACCGCTGACGAAACCTAGCACAAAAATCCCTTTTCGGCTACCTGGAACCTGTAATTTTTTTATCGCGCGGATGATAGGTCCGATGGACCTCGCGGAGATATTCGCGATCGATATGCGTGTAGATCTGGGTCGTCGTGATATCCTCATGACCCAGCATTTCCTGCACGGCGCGGAGATCGGCCCCTCCCTCCAGCAGATGCGTCGCAAACGAATGACGGAACGTGTGCGGATGCACATCGGTTGCGATCCCGGCTGCCTCCGCGTATTTCCGGGCCATCTTCCAGATGGCGTTGCGACTCAACAGCGCGCCACGGGAGTTGAGGAAAAGAACATCATCGTTCAGCACGCCCCGTTTCACCAGCGCCGGGCGAACGTGCTGCTGATATTCCCGTATCCACTTCTGCGCCACTCTTCCCAGCGGAATCAGCCGCTCCTTGTTTCCCTTGCCGATCACCCGCACAAGATCGTACTCGAAGAGCACCTGCGAACTTTTCAGCGTCCGCAACTCCGTTACCCGCATTCCGGTGGCGTAAAGGGTCTCCAGGATTGTACGATCCCGGAAGCCATATGGATTGCCCCGGGGATCGGAAACATCGGGCGCCATGAGGATGCTCTCCACATCGGCGATCGAAAGAACATCGGGGAGCGCTCGTGCTTTCCGTGGAAGTTCAACGTTCTCCGACGGGTCCTGCCGCGTATCCCCCTCCACCATCGCGAACTTATGGAGCCCGCGGATCGCGGAGATCGCCCGCGCTATCGATGCCGCCGCCAGATCCGCATCCGCCAGCATTCTGACATGTTCGCGGATATGTGACACCCGAACGTCGTCGATCGTGACCACATTCAATGCGGCCAGATGACCCAGATAGCGCCTGAGATCACGGAGATATGCGTCCACGGTGTTGCCGGACGATCCCTTGTCGATCACAAGAAACTCGTTATACCGATCGTAAAGATTGGAGAGTCGCGGGGGAATTATTATCGCTGATGCCGGCTGATGATCCATCGCTCCATCGGAACACATCACCGGGGTTGCGCCCGGATTCACTGCGTGCATGCGCCACGGCGCAACGATAGGGAAAAGTTTCGATACGGGCTATCGCTTATCGCGATGATTCTTCGCGCATGGCCGATATCCCCGCTGAAAAAAGCAACGGCCCGAGGATATGCTCCGGGCCTGAACGGTACCATCCACGGCGGTATCACGCCGGCTGCGGGCTCTTCAACCGCTCCTCCATCGCCACGAACTGCCGGGCAAAGATCGCCAGCCGTTCCTCCGCGTCGGGCATGGCAAGCACCACGCTTTCAATATGTTTTATGTAATGCGGCGAGCCCAGCATCTCCCGAATCTCCGCGATAAACGGATGGATCTTCGCGAAGGTCGGCAGCATCTCCGGGTTTGCATCATGGAACATTTTCGCGTCGATCGCCTGGTTCGTCACCAGCGACGCCGCCATGTCCCAGTAACCGATCACCATCCTGAACTTCGCGCTATCGGGGCCGCGAACCGCCGCGATCACATCGGCCGCGCTCTTGGGGAAAAAGCCGCGGATATACCAGTTGCGCCCCTCGCGG
Source organism: Kapaibacterium sp. (SeqCode) (assembly GCA_039917235.1). GTDB lineage: Bacteria > Bacteroidota > Ignavibacteria > OLB7 > OLB7 > JAFDZV01. The sequence goes on from JBDSJW010000461.1 coordinate 4,126, forward strand.
AGAAGTGGGTCACGACGGAGTTCGAAGAGCTTCAGAAGAAGCTGGCCGCTTTCGTAGGGTGTGGGCATGAGGTTGTTTGATATGTCTATGTGCTTTCCTCATCTCCCCATTCGGACCTCATCAGGCCGGACCCGAGGGAGGACGCTTGGGGGGAGACTGTTTTCCGTAACCGATTTCCGCGTCCACGCTGCCGAACGCGTCGTCGATATAGGGGATCACGGGGTCCTGCTTCACTTTCTTCTCCGGCTGCAGGGCCGGCTCCGGCGTGCCATCCTTCTCATCCGGCTTATACTGAATGCGGGAATGGCTCATGCCGATCAGGTTTTTCATGAACGCTATCTTGATCTTGTTCAGATCCGCCAGCGATAGCTCGCAGTGATCAAGCTGTCCCTCGCTGAAACGCCGCTTGATCGCCCGGTCGATCGTCTCCTCGATCGCCTTCGGCGTCGGGTTCGGCAGCGCGCGGGTGGTTGCCTCCACGGCATCGGCAAGCATCACGATCGCGGTCTCCCGCGATTGCGGCTTCGGGCCGGGATAGCGGTAATCATCATCCTTCGCGTCGGGATTGGTCTCCCGCGCCTTGTCCAGAAAATACTTGATCACCGTGGTTCCGTGGTGCATCGGGATAAAGTCGATGATCCGCTGCGGAAGATGATATTCACGCGCCAGCTCGATGCCGTCCTGCACATGGTTTCTGATGATCTTCGCGGACATCTCCGGCTTTATACGGTCATGCTTGTTCCCCATCTGCATCTGGTTTTCCACGAAGTATTCGGCCTTCGCCACCTTTCCGACATCGTGGAAATAGGAGCCGACCTTTGCCAGCAGACCGTTTGCCTCGATCGCATTGGCGGCGCTCTCCGCAAGGCGGGCAATCGTCAGCGTGTGCTGGTAGGTGCCGGGAGCCTTGTCGGCAAGGGCGCGGAGGAGCGGGTGACTGAGATTATCGTACTCCAGCAGCTTCAGATCGGTGGTGACGCCGAAGAGGCTTTCGATCGCCCAGATCACGCCGAAGGTGATCACCGGCGAAACCGTGGCGTTGATGGCGGCGAATCCGAGCTTGATCCCGACATCGACCAGCGAATCTCCCCGTTCCAGCCCCAGCGCCAGGATCGCCAGCGTAAAGCCGAGCATCGAGAAGCCGATCGACCGGAAGAGTTGCGTCCGGCTCTTGATGTCGCGCACGGTATAGGCGGCCATCACGCCGGCCGAGAGACAGGCGATTGCCAGTGAGTAGTCATTTCCGCGGACGCCGGCCACCAGAAAACAGCCGGTCACGGTCAGATAAAACGCGGTGCGCGAGTCGAAGAGAATGGCAAAGAGCATCGCGAGAAACGGCATCATCACCAGAAACTCGATCGGCATGGTGGAGCGTATCGCAAGCGAGAGATAGCTCATAAAGCAGACCACGACAAGCGTGGAGAGGATGATGCCGATCTGGAGATTATCGTGGAAGATTCTCCGGCGGAAATTGTAGAGGAACAACCCCGCAAGCCCCACCAGCAGCGCCACATGTCCCAGGTTTCCCAGCCAGCGCAACACCGCGTGCTGATCCTCCTCTCGAAGCTGTCGCGACCGTTCGAAGCTGTTCAGCTTCAGCTTCACCGTCTCGGTAATCCGCTCTCCGTTCGCCACAATCACCTCCCTGTCCGCCACCACCCCCAGCGATTGCGGAACGCTCGCCTTCGCGGTCTCCCGCGCCTCATCGGTCAGCCGGGCGCTGTAGACATAGGTGGGGGTGAAGATCGTCCCGAGGAGCGTGATCGCCGTCTGGAATTCCTCGGGGTTCAGCGATCTCCCCATGGTCCCCGCCAGCGTGTGAGCCACGCCAAGGCTGTCGTAAAGCGTGTTGATCGGGACAACATCCTCCCGCACCTCGCTCAGCCTGATGGTGATCTTCTCCCGCTGCATCGAGGCCTTGCTCCGGCTGATCACCCCGGCGTTATACGGCGTCTGGATAGCCGTCGCCAGCGTGGAGGCGATCTCCTCCATCCGCCGCACCCGCACATCCGGCGGAAGCGCCTGCACAAACGCCCATGTCCGCTCGTTCAGAAACGGCGGCCGCGTCTGGCTGAGCGCGATTGCCTGCGCAACATCGTGGAGCGTATCGGCAATTTTCAGCGCGGTTATCCCCGTGGGAACGTAGATCGGCAGCACATCCTCCTGCGCCCGCTTTACATCCTGCTCGTAGCTTGCCCTGTCCTTGTAGAGCGGAAACGCAAATGGGGCGCGGATGGTATCGCCGGACCAGACCGAGTTCAGCTCGTAATCGTGCTCCACGTTGGATGCGCGGGGGAAGAGAAGGCTGATGATCAGGACGGCGGCGATCAGCATCACATACCGGATGGCCCTGTTCCAGCGGAGCCCTCCGAAGATTCTGAATATGAAGCGCGATTCCTCCTTGCTATCGGCAACGCGTCGGGGGAAGAGCGCTTTTCTACGATGCTCTGACATGGAGGTAATCCGGTTACTCTGTTCTCTCTGCTGTTGAGGACCGCGCGACGGGCGCTATCGGCTCCCTCCGGCATCTCATTGACGAACATCTCAGCGGGAGCGTTTGCGGCGTCCCTCCGGCTCCCGTTGGGGCTCCGGCGCCTCGCGCGGATCAACCCCATGGGCTTTCAGGAAATACTCCAGGAATTCGTTCACCCCCTCATCATCGCTTGCGTGGCTGGTGATGAAATCGGCCATCTCCCGAAGCTCCCGCACCGCGTTTTTCACCGCCACCACGTAGCCGGAGCGCTCGCAGAATTCAAGATCGTTATAATGATCGCCGATCCCGATCACCTGGTCCATCGTTGCCCCGTATCGCGGGAGAAGACGCTCCAACGCTATCTGCTTGGTGGCCTGCGCGGAGCGGACTTCAAGATACCACAGATCGCTGTGCGTATGCGATTCGTACATCCTCAGCTTCAGCTCCCCCTCTCCCATCTTCGACTCCACGTAATTGAGGATGGTGTTGATCGGATAGTAACCGCCGGCCACCACAATCTCCAGAATCGATCCCTTGACATTGTCGAAATCGGCGGCAACCTCCGTCTCGATATTCCAGTGGAGGTAATACGAGGGAAGCAGGATATCCGGCCGGGAGAAGAGGAATCGATCCGGGGTGATCACGCTGCACTCCGCGCCGGTTGTCTGAATCACCTCGTCGATGATATCCAGCGCGAACTCCTGATCGAACTCGATCGTCGCCAGCGTTGACTCGCTGTGGAGCAGCCGGGTGATGCCTCCGTCCAGCGAGATGATCGGCTGCGACATCCGAAGCTGTTCCGCGTACGGCTCCACCGCCTGATGATGCCGCCGCGTGATCAGGATAAACGGTATCCCGAGCGATTCGATTTTGCGGATCAGCAGAACCGTGGCCGTGCCGATAATCTCATCCCGGTTCAGAAGAGTGCCGTCAAGATCGCAGGCGATAAGCTTTGTATTGAGAAGGCGTTCGGCGGCCGAATGTCGCCGGCCGCCGAAGAGCATCTTCGAGAGTGATAGCATCATCTGGGCTCATGAAATGATCGGAGGGGGAATCGCGCATGCGCGGATTGCCATCGCATTCAGACGGTTTCGGCCGGAAACTCCCGCTTTTCAGGGCAATTTCCACGCTCTAATTGTGTAACGGCCAGTTAACCATTAACTAGAGGTAAACTACACTCCGAATCCATATATTTACAACGGTGCAAAGTTTTACGATACCTAATCACGTAGGAGCAATCATGAAGATCAGCGTTGTTCGCTCGCCACAGACCAAGCCTCTCCCCGATGCCAAGGAACTCGGATTCGGGCGATATTTCGCTGATCATATGTTCCTGATGAATTACGATGAACACAACGGCTGGCACGATCCCCGCGTGGTTCCGTATCACTCGTTCATCATGGACCCGGCCAACCTGACGCTCCACTACGGCCAGACGATTTTTGAAGGGCTGAAAGCATTCCGCTGGCAGGATGGCTCCGTCAATATCTTCCGCGCAAAGGATCATATCGAGCGCTTCCGCCGTTCGGCCGAGCGGCTCTGCATGCCCATCCCGGATCCCGATGTGCTCTTTGAGGCGTTCAAGCTGCTGGTTGATGTTGACCGCAACTCCGTCCCCGCCCAGCGCGGCACGGCCCTCTATCTCCGCCCCACCATGATCGCCACCGATGACGCACTCGGCGTTCGCCCGTCGGGAAGCTATCTTCTCTATATCATCGCCTCCCCGGTCGGCAGCTACTATACCAAGGGCCTTGCCCCCACGCGCATTCTGGTGGAGGAACGGTTCAGCCGCGCCACCATCGGCGGGCTTGGCGAGGCGAAGACCGGCGCAAACTACGCCGCATCCCTCCTGGCCGCAAAGGAGGCGAAGTTGCGCGGGTTCGATCAGGTTCTCTGGCTCGATGCCAAGTCCCACTCCTTCGCGGAGGAGGTCGGGACCATGAATATTTTCTTCGTGATCAACAACGTGCTGGTCACCCCGCCGCTCGGCGGAACGATTCTCGACGGCATCACCCGCCGCAGCGTCATCGCGCTGGCGAAGGAGTGGGGAGTTCCGGTCGAGGAACGGCCGGTGGCGATGAGCGAGCTTGTGACCGCGTACGACAATAGCACGTTGCAGGAGGTGTTCGGCAGCGGAACCGCCGCGGTGATCTCGCCGGTTGGCGAGCTTTTCTATCACGACCGCGCGCTTACGATGGAGGAGCCGGCCAACTCCCTCCGCGAACGACTCTACAACGCCATCTCCGCCATTCAGTATGGCGAAATCCCCGACTATCACAACTGGATAACCCCCGTCCCGGCAATCGCCAACGGCCACGCCAAGGAGCTGGAAACGGCCATGCCGGATGCCGGCACAACGCAGGCATAAGGGCATATCGAGGGACTTTTTTTTAGGTCGCCGGCGGAGATAACCTTCGCCGGCTTCTCTTTGAGGTCGTGATAATTCTCCGGCGTGGTTTTCTGATCGCGCGCATTGGCCGGCAACAGAGGTTATACCATGAGCCCGATCAGCGATTCGCTTCCATCAGTTCCCCCCGCGCATCCCTGCGTTGAGGCGTTGCGGCTTGCCGGAGCCGAACTTCAGATGGGAACCGATGCGGCGCTGGCCGGCAACGAGGGTCGCGCCCGTGTCTGCGGCCGTCGCGCCGTTGGAACATTCGTTCAGACAATCGCCCCGGCGCTGGCAAACGACTACGGCACCCACGCCATGGCAAATCTCCGCGCCCTTCAGGCCGATGAATCCCTCCCCGATGAAATTCGCGCCAAGGCGGGCCGTCTGCTCGGTGGCGCTCGCAGCATCCTTGCCGAGGAGATCTATTCCACCGACCCGCTCGGCGACGCGATCGCTATCATACGATATTTCGTTGCGGCCCTGAACGCTCCCACCAGCACGCCGGACGCGCATTAGCGGACTGTTGAAGGCCGGCTTGCGGCTGATCCTCCTTGAACAGTCCGGGCAGCGGAAGGAATTCAACAATCTCCCAGCCCCCATCGGCTGTTCCTATTGACGGCTAACGCATAGTTTCCTAGCTTTACCTCGCTACGATCGATCGGTTTTCAGCCCTTTATCCAGCCCGATGACCATGATGAGAAATTCACGCCATCTACTCGCGACAGTTGCGGCTCTGCTGCTGCTCTTCTCCACCGCGCTTCACGCGCAGGAGAACAAGTACGTCACCTGGACGGTCCTTACCCCGAAGGTCTCCGGCATGCCCGGCAAGACCGTTGATGTAAAGATCCAGGCGTCGATTGCCTCCGGCTGGCATATGTACACCATGAAGACCTATCCCGACTCGGTGATGGGGCCGCAGAGCCTTGAGCTTACGGTCGGCGATCAATCGGTCTTCTCGCTGGGTGGCAGGCTGAAGGCTCCAAAGCCGATCGTCCATCATGATGAGAATTTCGATGTCTCCACGGAGTTCTGGAAGGGGAGTGTCGTGCTGACGGTCCCGGTGAAAATCGCGAAAAATGCAAAGCTCGGGACGACGGCGAACGGATGGGCGGACTTCAAATTCCAGACGTGCAGCGATAAATCGTGCATCCCCCTCTCCGATAAAAAGCTCACCTTCCAGGTGGAGATCACCGACAAGGCGCAGACCGATGCCCTGATCGATACAACCGCCAAGCCGCTTGCCGTAGCTCCTCCGGTCGATACCATCGCCCCCCCCCCGCGCAAGATCGATACCGTCGCCACCACGGCGACGGCAGCCCCGGCAACGGCCGATACATCGAAGGCGCTGGCTGATGCATCGAAGGGGACAACCGGCAGGAACGAGGGGGCATCGGTAAAAAGGGAGCGGAAGGTAACGGGGAGCCAGGAGGATATCGAGACGGCACGCAAGGCGGGTCTTATTCCCTTCATCGGCCTGGCGATCATTATGGGGTTTACATCGCTCTTTACCCCGTGCGTCTTCCCGATGATCCCGATCACCGTCTCCTTCTTCACCAAGCGCCGGCAGACCACGCGCGCACGCTCCATCCGCGATGCCACCCTCTACGGGGTCGGCATCATCCTGACGTTTACGATGATCGGACTTGTCCTCACAATCGTCATGGGGGCGAGCGGTGTCACCGATTTTGCCACGAATCCCGTGGTGGCAATCTTTATGGCGCTGACCTTCCTGGCGCTGGCACTCAACATGTTCGGGCTCTTCGAAATCCAGCTCCCGAACTCGCTGATCAACAAGCTGAACGAGCGTGCCCAGGGGGATAGCGTCGCCAGCGTGATCGTGATGGGCATCGTCTTCTCCCTGACCTCCTTCACCTGCACGGTTCCGTTTGTCGGCAACCTTCTCTTCAGCGCGTCGAAAGGGGATTATCTCTGGCCGTTGATGGGAACCGCCGCATTCGCCACGATCTTTGCCCTTCCGTTTGTCCTTCTGGCCCTCTTCCCGGCGATGCTGAAATCCCTTCCGAAATCGGGAGGCTGGCTGAATGCTGTGAAGGTGGTGGGAGGATTTGTGGAGGTGGCGTTCGCGGTCCGTTATCTCGGCAATGCCGACGCATCGGCCCACTGGGGATTTTTCAGCCGCGAGCTGTTCCTGGCGATCTGGGCGGCGGTGGCGATCCTGACCACCCTCTATCTCCTGGGGCACTTCCACCTTCCGCACGATACGCCGAGCGAAAAGGTCGGTCCCATCCGCGTCCTCTTTGCCATCGGGTTTATGGCGGTCGGGATCTGGCTCTTCAGCGGCATCTTCGGCGCAAAGTTCAGCGGCAGGATTGGCGAGGAGATCACCGGGCTGATTCCATGGTCGGAGGAATCGGGGCAGATTGCCACCGGCCGACCGGATTCCACAAGATTCTCGATGCCGGGTGCGCGACAATCGGGGGAGACCGCCGGCAACAACGGCACATCGCAACAACGGGATATCCCGCGCACGGCGGCCGGCGCTCCGGCGCGGACCGAGGATGGGTGGGTGGTCGATAATTATGATGTGGCGCTGGCGCAGTCGCAGACATCCGGCAAGCCGATCCTGGTGGATTTCACCGGCTATCAGTGCACAAACTGCCGCTGGATGGAGAAGAACATGTTCCCGCGAACCGAGATCACCGAGTTGATGAAGCGTTTTGTGCTGGTCAGGCTCTACACGGACGGCACCGATGAGGCCAGCCAGCGAAACAAGAAGATGGAGTTGGAGCGCTTCCAGACGACCGCGCTCCCCTACTACGCTATCTACTCGCCGCAGGATAAGCTGATCACAAAGTGGGAGGGGATGACCCGGGAATCGGAGGATTTCGTCGGATTCCTTCAGGACGGGCTTAACGCCAAGATGGCATCGATTCAATAGCCCGCATCCCGAAACGCCTATAATGCAAAGGGCCGCCCTCACAGTGAGAGCGGCCCTTTCGTTTGTTCGATATCCGCCATCGCGTTCATGGCGACAGCGCCATAATCCCGGCAGGCTGTTGAATTACTACAGATACTCAGACTGTTCAAGGCCAACGCCGCGGATGACGCCCTTCTACAGTCTGTTGGCTTACTTGTGCTTTACGCCCGCGAGCTCCATGTCGTAACCGACAACCGTCAGGGTGTACGATTGGCCGAGAACCGAAGCGACAAGGCTTCGGCTTTCGAGCGACTGACGGAGCACGCCATCCTTCGCCGAATAATCGACATGTCCGGCCAGCGAGTCATCCAGCACCTTCAGCCCGAACCCGGTGACCTTCGCGTCGATCTTCAGCGAGTGATCGGTATGCACGGCATCGCTATAGGTGCCGGCCGGAACTGTTGCCGACTGCGTCCCCTTATGGGTCACCGCCAAGCGCAATGTCAGGTCGACGTTCGCCGGCGCGCCCGCTACCGGCACGTTCTTCAGCACAATCGAGTCGCCGGTGATCCCGCTCCATGTGGCTGAAGACTGGCTGGTGGATGTCATCCTGACCCAGCGCGACTCTATTGCGGGGGCGAATGCCTCCCCGCCCTGCACATGAAGGATCATCTTGCGGATCAGATCGTACTCGTAAACCGATCCATCATCCCCCTTCTGGAGATAGATCGTGTCGCGATTGAACTCGCTGGTACCGCCGGTGGTGTAGCCCACCTCGATCACCTTTGTCACGTTCGTCTTCCCCTGGAACGAAAGTCCCGTCTCCACCACCGTCCAGGTCTGCTTCCGCTTGGTATCCTGCAGGCGGGTGTTGCTGCTGTCGCGATCGTAGTAATCGTACGTGATAGTATCCCCCAGCTTGAAGGATGTCACCGTGGAGATGACGGTGATCGGAATCGCCGCCGAGGTATAGACCACGGTATCGCTGCTGTACTGCTTGATCACCAGCGTGGTGGCCCCGGCCTTCTTCCCGCGCAGGCGGAAGTTGGTGGTCGATAGCCCGTCCACCGCCGCGATGCTGCTATCGGCAACGGTGAACGTAACCTTCGGGGTTACGCCAAGGGCGGCACCGCGCGCAAAGTTCCCCTTTGCGATAAACAGGAGATGGATGCTGTCGAGCGTCTCCCCCTCCTTCACTTCCAGGCTGCCATGCACGCCGCTGCTATCAACGACTTTATCACTCTTCCCCACCTGGAGGGCAACGCCCACCGGAAAGGCCGTGGAGGTAGGCGCCACCGGATCGCTGCTGCAACCGGAGCCGATCACCGCTGTAAGCGCCACCAGCCCCGCGAACGCGAACGCCCTGCCGGCGTTGCGCCACGATTTCCCGAACATTGATTCTGCGTTCATTGTTGTCGTCACCTGTATAATGTCTGTATGGTTTGAGTTGAGTTGATCACCCCGGAAACCTCCGCAAATATCAGCAATCAAATGCGAAGGGCCGCCCCCGTTTCAGAGAGCGGCCCCGGCGCTCGAAATTTCCAATCGATTTACTTCCGCGTCACGCTCACAAGCTGCATGTCGAAGCCGGGAACGTCGATCGGGGAACCGGTCAGGCTGACAGCCTTGCTGTCAAGTATCTGACGGACGATTCCGTCCTTCGCCGACACGTCGTAGTGGAGCATCAGCGAGTCATTCGAATTCAGCAACTGCGATTGGATGTCGACCACCACTTTCTGATTGGTATGCACGGCATCGGTATACGTCGCCTTCGGGACCGTCACGGACTGCGTTCCGGTGTGGGCCGCATCCATCGAGAGGGTGATCCTCACCTGGCCGACGACCGGAGCCGTCACGGTATCCCTGAGCGGCGCTCCGCCGGTGGATGACCATGTGGTCGCCGTCTTGGTCTTGCTCTCGCTGATTTCGATCCACGCGGCCGGCACGCTGTCCAGGAACACCTGGGCCCCCTGAATCCGTTTCACCACCGAACGCATCAGGTTGTACTGATAGAGCTTTCCATCGGCCGCGGCCTGGAAGTAGAGCGTGTCGTGCTCGCCGGTCGCCGTGGTTCCATCGGACTGATAGGTATCCTCGCCGACCACCGAAACGCCGCTTCGCCCGCCGATCGTCTGCCCCGAGCTGAGCACCGTCCACACCTTCACCTGCTTGCTCGTGGTCTGGTTCTGATTGTCGGTGCCGCGCGGGTAATAGTTATACGTGAACTTATCCCCCTGCGAGAACTTCAGCGTATCGGCTGTGGTGGGGGTGGGATTGGTCGGTGTGTCGCTGCTGCATCCGGCGAGGGCAAAAGCTGCCACCGCGGCGATGCACGCATAGCTCAGAAGGTGTTTCATGCGATTCCTTATTGCGTAAAGTATGGGTTTGATCAACGTAAGAAGCTGCGAGCGGGAGGGCCGGCGGCCCGTTCAGTTCCGTACCGGCGATAGAGTATGTCGTTCAGAACCTCTGAAGGTTTAGAGCGTCCCGCATGTCCCATGGAAAGGCTTCCATACGGTGACACACCGGCACGACAGATGAAACCGCGCGATAACGATCAGATGGAAAGCTTTGCGATATTCTCCTTCACGCCGTTGGCCGATTTGATCAGCATCCCCCGCTCCTCCTCGTTCAGCTCTATCTCCACAATCCGCTTCACTCCATGCCTGCCGATCTTCACCGGCACCCCGATCACGACATCATGAAGGCCATATTCCCCGTCCAGACAGACAGCGCACGGCATCAACCGCGGCTTGTCGCGGGCGATTGCCTCGATCATCGCAACCACCGCCGCCGACGGAGCATAGAACGCGGAGCCGGTCTTCAGAAGATCGATGATCTCACTCCCCGCCGCGCGTGTCCGGGCGGCGATCGCCTCGCACCGTTCCGGCGAAAGAAGCTGGGAAATCGGGACGCCGGCCACCGTGGCGTAACGGATCATCGGGATCATATCATCGCCATGCCCGCCAAGCACCGTAACCTCCACATCCTCCACCGCAAGATCAAGCTCCATCGCCAGGAATGTTCTCAGTCGCGAGGCGTAGAGCACCCCCGCCATCCCTATTACCCTGCTCCGATCGAACCCCGAGGCCT
>JBDSJW010000462.1:0-14554 GCA_039917235.1 Kapaibacterium sp. (SeqCode)
TAAAATGTCTAGCAAATTTCCTTCGTCAAGGAGTAGTTCATGATGGTTGGTCTCAAATTGTTGTGCGATCTGACGCGCATACTTTAGCTCATTGTATTTTTCTAGATCCTTATATCCAACGGTAAAAGTTTCAACTGGACGATTCATTAACTCGGACATTAAAGCCACGTTCAACGAAGAGTCTATTCCTCCTGATAACATTACTCCGAACGGCACATCCGACATCATGCGCAATTTGATCGAATCACGAAGTAGTCGTCTGATATTATCGATGCAAAAATTTTCATTATTAAAATCATTATCTCCATAATGGCTGGATTGTTCGTTAAGATCCCAGTACTGCTTTTTTATAACATTGCCTGATCTATCTATAGAGATATAGTGGCCAGCTTCCAGCTTGAATATATTCCTGAATAGAGTTTCATTCGGTGGTGTAGTGAGGAATGTTAAGTAGTCGTAAAGGCCCTGAGGGTTAACATCACGAGATATTTCCGGCTGGGTTAATATGGCTTTAATCTCTGATGCGAAAAAAAAAGCTCCATTTCGAGATGTATAGTAGAGCGGTTTAATGCCAATTCGGTCTCTAATTAGAAAGAGTTGTTCTTTGCGAGAGTCCCATATCGCTATCGCAAACATCCCATATAATTTCGATATGAATTCTATCCCGTATTCTTGATAAGCATAAAGTATGGTTTCAGTATCCGTTTTCGATTTGTATTTATAGCCTTTTAATTCTAGATCCTTTCTTATTTCCAGATGATTGTAAACTTCCCCGTTAAATACGATCCAAATTTTACTATCTGCCGTTCCCATTGGCTGATGGCCAGCTGTTGATAAGTCGATGATCGAGAGTCTTCGAAAGCCTAGGCCAATGGTCTGGTCATGAGAAATAAAAATTCCATCGTCATCAGGACCTCTATGGCGAATTTCATTCGTCATCATTTTAATGGCGGATTCAGAAACTAGATGCTTGCCGCTACCGTAATCGAGAATGCCTACTATTCCACACATCTACAGTTTGTATCCTAATTTGTTATGTTGGGATAATCACTCGGATCGTCAATGATGCAAATCCGATAGCTGTCTTGCATACACTTCAACAATTATCCATTCTATTCCCATGTCCCATGTAACCATTGTCGGCGGAGGAATCGGTGGGCTTGCGGCCGCCGTGTATCTCCGCAAATTTGGTTTGCAGGTGCTCCTGATTGAACGGCATGATTCCCTGGGAGGGAAAGTTGCTCAATTGGAGCTTCATGGGTTTATGTTTGACCTTGGGCCAACGGTTCTGACAATGCCGTTTGTGCTTCGGCAGCTGTTCTCCGATTGCGGCAGAAGGATGGAGGAGTACCTCCAGATCCGGCCGGTCGATCCTATCTGCCACTATCGTTGGAGCGACGGAACTCGGTTCGATACCTTTACCGCACCCGCCGCTTTGAAGCAAGAACTTCTACGTGTCTTTCCCGAAGATACGGATGCCGTGCTCTCATTCCTTCACGACATCGATAGGTTATATGATATAACGAAGGAAATATTCCTGTTTAACCCGTTTCAAGGGCTTCGGGAGTTCTTCAGGCCGCGAAATGCCCGTCTGCTGCCGTCCCTGCCGACTCTGGGAATAACCTCCACCGTCCACCAGAGCCTTAGCCGACGCTTTACGTCGCAAAAGCTGATTCAGTTCTTTGGACGCTTTGCCACGTACAACGGTTCCACGCCATATCGCGCGCCCGCAACGCTGAACGTTATCCCGCATGTCGAGCTCGGGTTCGGTGCATGGTATCCCGTGGGAGGGATGAGTGCCGTTGCACGTGCGCTGGAACGGCTTGCGCGGGAAATCGGTGTTGAGATCCTGACCGGCACAACCGTGGAACGGATGGAACGGGAGGGAGACCGTATCACAAGCGTTGTCGCCAACGGCGAGCGCCATGCAACCGATGCCGTTATTTCAAATGTCGATGTCCTCTGGACATACCGTAATCTTCTCAATCCGATGGGAATCGCCACGCCCCGGAATGTCCGAACGGCGGAACGCTCCTGCTCGGGATTTCTCATGCTTGCCGCCGTGCGGGGAACACATCCCAATCTGGCACATCACAACATCTTTTTCAGCGACGATTATCCGGAGGAGTTTCGCGATATATTCGAGCGGAAGCTGCTCCCACGCGAAATGACGATCTATCTCTCCATCGCCTCGAAGTCCGATCCGTCGCTTGCCCCCGAGGGGTGCGAGAACTGGTATATTCTGATGAATGCCCCGTCATCGGGAGTGGAGCATAACGATTCCGCCGCCGCCGCCGCATATGCCGATTCTGTCTGGAAACGATTGGCAACGTTCGGCCTGAATCCCACCGTCGAATGGCAGAGCAGGCTTACCCCAATCGATATCGAAGAGCGCTATAACAGCGCCGATGGGGCAATCTACGGCGCATCATCCAACTCGATCTTCTCCGCGTTCCGCCGCCCGCGCAACAAAGTATCGGGGCTTTCCAATTTCTACTTCGCCGGAGGAAGCACGCACCCCGGAGGAGGGGTGCCGCTGGTAATTCTTTCGGGAAAAATCACCGCCGGACTGGTACATCGGGATCTGGCCGGCGGGAGCTTGTAGCCGAATCGTCAATAGCATTGCTCGCGCGGAGCATGGTGCACGAGCGTTCAATTTATGGATAGAGCCGTCGCACCCGCCAGTCGGTTCCTTCCTCTTTCTCGTACACAAGGCGATCATGAAGGCGCGATTCGCCGGCCGTCCAGAACTCGATTCTCCGTGGGCGAATTCGGAAGCCCGACCAGAAGGGGGGACGTGGCACCTCGGTTCCGGCAAACCGTTCCTCAGTGGCCCGCACGCGCTCCAGCAGATCCTCGCGATCGGGGAGTGTTTTGCTCTGCTTCGATGACCATGCTCCAATCTGGCTCCCATGCGCCCGCGATGCGAAATACGCGTCAGCCTCGGCATCGCTTACCGGCTCCACCGAGCCTTCCGCGCGCACCTGGCGACCGATCTGCTGCCAGTAGAAGCAGATCGCGGCGTTGGGGTTTTCCTGAATCTGACGCGATTTGCGGCTTTCGAGGTTCGTATAGAAGACAAAGCCATCATCATCGAAATCCTTCAACAACACCATTCTCACCGTCGGGCAGCCATCCGCGTCGGCGGTGGCAAGGGCCATCGCGTTCGGTTCAACCATACCTGTATCCCGGGCGGCGGCAAAGACCTCGGCAAAAAGATGGTACGGATTTGAAGGGCTTATCATCGATTATCCAATCGTGCTCGAAATCGCCTGAATGTTGAGAAACGTCCCGGCCGCGCAAACCTTTGGCGTTTTCACGATGTCATAGGGGGAAGTCTCTGTAATTTGACTCCGAAATTTACGCAGCTCGACAGGAATTCCTTCGGATTCCGAGCGTATCAATTAACTACAAACAGTACAATGAAACGCAGAACCAGTTGGATCTCGCTGACGGCCGTGGGCCTCATCCTTTCAGTGGCCCTCTATGGGTGTGCGACCCTCTCCGGGCTGATGAACCTCGGAAAACTCCAGTTCAAGCTGGCCAATGTCAATGGCTTCCGGCTTAACGGGGTCGATGTAAGCCGCATCGCAAGCCGGGGACAGATCGGTCCGATGGATGTCCTCGCGATCGGTTCCGCGGTTGCGCAGAAACGGCTTCCGGTCGATTTTACGCTTAATGTGGATGTAAAGAATCCGAACAGCGGTGCCAATGGAGCGCAGGCCACGCCGCTCTATCTCAACAAGATCGCATGGACGCTTCTGATCGATGATCGCACCACGATCAACGGCGTCACCAACCAGAACCTTCAGATCCCGGGGAACGGGCAGACGATGACGCTGCCGATTACCATGTCGCTCGATCTCTACAAATTCTTCAGCGATCGCGGTCTGGATGATCTTCTCAATCTGGCGCTCGCCATCGGCGGCAATCAGGGCTCCAGCTCGCGATTGAAGATGACGGCGCGCATCACGGCCACGGTTCCCGGCACCAATATCCCTATCACCTATCCCGGCGATATCACGATCATCAATCAGGGTTTCTCAAATCCCTGATACGGATATCCCACGGACTGCGCGGAACGGCCGACGGATACGATCGGTTCCGCCATGAAAGAGTCGAAAAAATCTGCTGGGTTATTAATCAGAAGGCCTTCTCATCGCAATGAGATGGCCTTTCTGTTCAGATGGGCTTTGCCACGGTGAGGAGGGAGACGCCGTAGGGAAGATTGATTGACGGGACGATGCTTTTCTCGCTGGCGAAGATCGTTTTAAAGATGCTGTTGACAAGCGCCGATGGCTGATCCACCGCGTCCGATGCCCCCTTGACATCCTTGTTTCTATCGACGAGTTTCTTCAGCGCGGCGAGCGGGAAGAGAAGGGTGTTGTAGTATGTCATCTTGATCGGCTGGAGACCAGCGGCCGCGAGCGAAGCACGCAATGTGGCGGAATTGTAGCGGCGCTTATGATGATTTGCCACATCGTGCGCGCTCCACATCCACTGATATGCCGGAACGGTGATAATCACCCGCCCATCCTTGCCGACGATATCGCGAGCCGTTTTCAGCACGTCAACATCATCATCGATATGCTCGATCACATCCAGCAGCAGCACCGCCTTGACGTTGAATTTCTCCTTCGGAAATTCCTGCGCGGACATCTGGAAAACGTTGGTCAAGCCCCGCTTCTTCGAGTACTCCACCGCCAGCGGCGACATATCGATCCCGACCATGTTATAGCTCTTCGAAAGCTCCTTCATGATGGCTCCGGTGCCGCAGCCGATATCGAGGATCGTATCTCCCTTGTTCAGGTTCCCATAGCGTTCGATAATCCTGCGGACGATTTCCGAACGGGCGGCAAACCACCAGTGGGATTCCTCCTGCTTGTAATGGAGATGATAGAGTGACTCATCCATGGCACACCAATCGGGCAGATCGATAACAAAAAAGAGGGGAGTGCGCTGGAAGAGGCACTCCCCGGAACATTGATTCGCAGTTCAACCGCGTTGTGCGATCATCTGATTCCTAGAACCGCTTGTCGCGGAAATCGACGATCTCCACGCGATCGCGGGTCTTCTTCAGCCAGGTTTCATAGAGTGCCTGACGGCTCTGCGCCAGGAACTGCTGCATGAATTTGGGCCGCTCCGTCTCGTACTCGGCCAAACTGGGCTGGGTGCGATTGCTCACCGTGACGATATAATAGCCGCGGTCACCACGGATAATCCCCTTGGAAATCTGGTTCGGTGCCAGCGTCGAATCAAACACGGCGTTGGTCAGCGCAAAGTCGTAGCCGACTCCGGGGAAGGTGGAGGCGCGCGTGACATCGTTGAATGTACGGACCTGCACCGTCGGATCGCTGCTGCCGAGCTTTGTAAGGCTGTCACCGGGAGCCAGCGATGCGCGGAGCTTCGTGGCCTTCTCCTTCACCATGTCCAGCTTCTTCTGCTGGCGGATTTTTGCGATAACCACCGATTTTGCGTCATCGAAGCTCATCAACCCATCGGTATGAACCTTTGAAAGCTGACCCACAACCACGCTACCGTTTGCAAGGTCGTAGACATCGCTGACATCACCAGCCTTTCCCTCGTAGGCGAAGTTGGTAAGCTTCATCGATCCGGCGGCCGGCTGAAGACGCTCGATCGGCCCAGTCTCCAGAATCTGAATATTCTGCTGCTTTCCAAGCGTGTCGATCGGGGTTCCCTTCACAAGCTCATCGTGGAAAACGGTGGCGCGACGCGCAAGCTCGTTCCTCGTGATGTTGGAAACCTTTACGTCGAAACGGATATCGTGCAGCTTGTAGCTCCTGGTGGAGCGGTCGTTCACTTTGATGATGTGATAGCCGAAATTGCTCTTGACCGGCTCGGAGATGGAGCCTGTGGGGGTGGCAAATGCGGCTTCATCGAACTCCTTCACCATCGCCCCCTTCTTGAAGTAGCCGAGATCGCCCCCTTTCTGAGCCGAGCCATCTGAGCTGTACTCGCGGGCAAGCGATTCGAAGCTCTCCCCCGATTTCGCGCGCTGGTAGATCTTCATCGCCTCCGCCTTGACGCTGTCGTTGTTGCCGGTCGGCGTCGTGCGGAGAAGGATGTGCTGGGCTTTCACATACGTTTCGCCGGAATCCTTGAAATCGGCGACATCGATAAGGTAATTGCCGTCGTTCAGGCGGATGGGGCCAAGGACGGTGCCGGGCGCGGCGCCCTGAAGAGCGCTCTGGAGTTCCGGTGAAATCTCCTGGAGCGGCGTGTACTTTGCTCCATCATATTTTCCCGGGGTCATCTTCGTCGCAAGTTCCTCGAACACCTTGGTCTTCGCCGCGGGGGCGTCGGCCTTTGCCAGCGCGGACATGGCGTCGCGGAGGTTGTTCGCTACTTTCGCGGAGTCGGCGGCCGAGGGGGTAAGATTGAAGAGGGCATAGCGGACTTCGCGCGATGCCTTCTGCTGATAATCGTTCTTGTGATCCTCGTAATACTTGCGCGCGTCCTCGTCGCTCACCTTGATGGTGGAATCGGGAATCGAGACCGTTGCATCAATCAGCGCGAACATGCCGCTTGCCTTCGCCTTCTGCGCGAAAAACGCCGCCTGCGCATCGATCGGCGACGGGATGGCGGTGGAGGTGATGACGCTTTCCACGGACTGGCGCAGCAGCTCCCCGCGGATTCCCTCCTGCATATCGGTCAGCTTCTTCATCACATCATCGATCTGCTTTGCATTCTGGCCACGCTTGGTAAGGAACGGGCGCGGGTTGCGGAGAAAGTCGAAGTACTCGGCCTGAAGAAAGGTGCCGGTGCTGTCGGTGAACGTCTGCTTCAGATTCGCGGGGGGATCGTAGAAGAGATTCTCGCGAAGCTCGTCGTCGGTGATGACGATGCCGAGTTTTGCAGCTTCCTGATGGATAAGAACCTCATCCACCATCTGATTCCACATCTGTTCCCTGATACGCTCCTCATCAACATCGGCATCGGGTTGCGCCTCGCGCTGGGACTTGACGATATCGGCGACGCGCTGATTATAGACCGCGGCGCTGACCTCTTCACCATTGACTTTTGCGATGGCGGTGTTGCTGGTGTGAAGTCTTCCCTTGCCTCTGCTGGCATCACCCCACTCGAAGATGATAAGGGCGATGAACATCACAACCAGAAAAATGATGACTGCCGGCATATTCTGCCGGAGCTTTTGCATGATCCCCATAGAAAGTAAGATGGAAGCTGTATTTTGGAAACTTAGTTCACATATGAACGACAAATATAAGCCGCAGAGGGGGATTTGCAATCCAACCGACGCAGCTTGTCGATTTGACAAGGCTCTCGGATGGTCACAATTTCCGCTGCGGGGCGGTCGTTACTGCTGCCGGGCCGGTAACGGACTCCTCCGAAATAATCTCAACAGCGCATTGTCATCCTACCGATATCTTCTTTTCCTCTTCTTTCTGACCCTTACGCCGGAGATATCGCTACACGCCCAGAATTTCCGCGGCGATGCCACCCCTGCTCCGCCGATGCGCTCGATCATCCTCCACTCCAACGATTCCGCACGATATATAAATCGCGGCCAGCGGGATATTCCGCCAAAGATCGCCCTTGTTCTCAGCGGCGGCGGCGCCCGGGGATTTGCGCAGATCGGCGTGCTGAAAGTGCTGGAGGAGGCGCATGTTCCGGTCAATGCCGTGGTTGGAACCAGCATGGGAGGGATGATCGGCGGCCTCTACGCAAGCGGATACTCCGCACGCGAGCTGGATTCAATCGTCCGTGGGGCAAACTGGGATGAGCTGCTCGGCTTCGGCGATGAGGCGCACCGCGCGGAGCTGTTCGTCGATCAGAAGCTGGAGAACGATCGCAGCCTCCTTACCCTCCGCCTGGATGGCATAACGCCGATGCTGCCGGAGGCGATCTCCACGGGATCGCATATGACGCAGTTCGTGGAGGATCTGATCTGGGGGAGTATCTATCACTCGGATGGATCGTTCGACAACCTCCGCTATCGATTCCGCGCGCTCGCCACCGATCTGGCGCACGGCAGAAGCGTTACGCTGGACCATGGCAACCTTGCGCTGGCAATGCGGGCAAGCGCCACCGTCCCGCTCCGTTTCACCCCCGTTCTTCTCGATTCGATGCTCCTGGTGGATGGTGGGCTTCTCTCCAATATCCCCGTGGAAGCGGCGCGAAAGCTCGATCCCGATCTTGTGATCGTGATCAACACCACATCGCCGCTTCAGGATCCCGGGCAGCTCAATACGCCCTGGAATGTCGCCGATCAGATCGTCACGCTGATGATGGCGCGGCGCAGCACCGATGAAATAGGCCGGGCCGATTTTGTCATCATGCCGAACCTCGACGGCATCAGCGGCACCGATTTTTCGTCGCCTGGAATTGCCATCGATTCCGGCGAGGCGGCCGCGCGGCGCGCGCTTCCGTCGCTCCTTGCTTTGCTCGGGGCCGGAAGCAACGCGAACGCCGGGCTTCGCAATCTTGGCATCACCTGCCCGGATCGCGGGCTTCTGGCGTCGCTCGGATATGCGGATAATCCACGCGCCATCGGCCTCGATGATCTCCAGCGCCATCTGAACGCCGTAAGTGCGTCCGGCACCTATCGCGATATCACCGCCCGCGTCGATTATCGCGGCGACAGCGCCTATTTCAATATCGAGGGGACGCCGGGGCCGACCGTGGAGCGGGTGATGGTTCATGGATTTTCCAGGATCGATTCGTCGATCGCAACCGCCGCCATACAGCGCGTTGCCGGCCGGCCTCTCAGCCGCGATTCGGTTCGCGTGATGTCGGAGGAGATAACGCGCGCCGCGCGGATACGCGGCTACTCGTTTTTTGGAATCGATTCGGTCGGCTACGCCGATGGTGGCAGGCGCCTCGATCTTTTCGTGGAGGAAGGGGTGATCCGGTCGATTCGTTTCGAGGGACTCCAGCATTGCGCCGATTTTGTGGTTGCGCGGGAGCTTGAGTTTTCCGTCGGCGATCTCTTTATGGCGAGCGCGGCCGGCAAGGCGGTCAACCGGCTGATGCGGACGGGATATTTCAAACAGGCGCGCATCGACGCGCACGAGCTTCCCGACAAGGAGCTGGAGGTGGTGGTCCGGCTTCAGGAGCGGAGCACCGGGCTGCTGCGGTTTGCCGCCAGTGTCGATAACGAGCATTACACGCAGCTTGGCGTGGAGGTGGCGCAGGATAATCTCTTCGGCCAGGGGACGCATGTGGGCGCAAGGTTCTCGGGCGGGCTTCGCGATCGCGCGCTGGCGCTAGATCTTCGCTCCAACAGGATCTACGGAACCTATTGGACCTTCGGCCTTTCCGCCTACGGGGCGTCCCATAACATCAACAAGTTCCAGCGGGATGTCGATCCAAGGGAGGGGGTAATCCACAGAAATGTGGTGGGGGAATACGAGGAACTGCGGGTGGGCGCCAAGGCGCGATTTGGCCGGCAGGTGGAACGCGTAGGGCTGTTTACGGTGGAGGGACGGTACGAACGCCAGGGGAGCCGCGATCTGACCGCCGCCGCCGATGACGCGCGCTGGCGCGATGTCAGCACCCTGAAGTTCGGCACGCGGTTCGATACGCAGGACAGAATCCCGTTCCCGCGCGACGGCGCCCTGGTCGATGTCTCCTACGAAACCGCTCAGTCAATCTTCGGCGCCGATGAATCGTTTGTGAAGCTGAATATCGAGGGGGATCTGTTTGCATCGATTGCCGGCCGCCATCTCATCCATCCGCGATTCCGTCTCGGTCTGGCGGATGCCACGCTGCCGCTGCTCGAACAGTTTTCGCTCGGCGGCCAGCGGAGCATGTTCGGCCTTCGCGAGGGGGAGCAGCGGGGGAGACAGATGATGCTCGCCAGCCTGGAGTACCGCTATTTCCTCCCGGTCAAGGTCTTTTTCGATACATACCTGAGCCTCCGCTACGATCTTGGAGCAACGTGGCTCCGTCCGTCGGAGATTCGTCTGAACGATCTGGAGCACGGCGTCGGCTTTTCCTTTGGGCTGGATACGCCGCTCGGCCCGGCCGATTTCTCGCTGGGCCGGAGCTTTACGCTGAACAAGACGCCGGCACGCAACATCTTCAACTTCGGACCGATCGTCGCCTATTTCTCCTTTGGCTATCGGTTCGATTGATTGAAGCGATAGCCGGATCGCCTGATACATATCCGCTATCGCTTCAGGCTGAAGCTGAAGACGCTTCCGGTTCCATGCTCCGATTCCACATGAATCGTGGTGCCGTGCGCCTCGATGATATGCTTTACGATCGCAAGCCCCAGGCCACTGCCCCCCACCGCCCGCGAACGATCCTTGTTCACTCTGTAGAACCGCTCGAAGATCCGTTTCAGATCATCCCCCGGAATCCCGATCCCGTTATCCCGAACCCTGAACACCGCATCAGTCTCATGCGCCTCAAGCTCCACGATAACCTCGCCGTCCGGATGGTTATACTTGATGGCGTTTTCGATCAGGTTCACAAGCGCCTGTTTCAGCCGCTCGCGATCCCCAAGCACCGAGATATTTCCGCCGGCCCCCTCCGCGATCCTGAACTCCAGCCCCACGCCGGCGATCTCGGCCGTGGGACGCAGCTCCTCGGTGATCGCCTTCAGATAATCGACGGCGTTGAAGTAGCGGAAGCTCATCTTCATCTCCCCCGATTCTATTCGGGAGATCTCGATAAGATCGGTCAGCAGCGTATGAAGGCGCAGCACGTTCTGATGCGCCTTATGGAGAAAATCATCGCGAACCGAACGGTCATCCACCGCGCCGTCGATCAACGTTTCCAGATATCCCTGCACCGAAAAAATCGGCGTCCGCAGCTCGTGGGAGACATTGCCGAGGAATTCGCTTCGGACGCGCTCAAGGCGTTTCATTTCGGTGATATCGGCCTTGGCGCGCGTCGCCATTGCGTTGATGGCGTCGGCCAGATCGCGAAGCTCCGTCAGCGGCATCTCGACCTGCTCTATCCGCCGCTCGCGATCGCCGCGGGACATCTCGCGGGCATGCGCCGTCATATGGCTCATGATATTCGTAAGCCGATCGGCGAATCTTCTCGCGATCAGAATGCCGGCAACCGCGAGCGCCAGCGAAATCATCACCACAATCCATGCTCCCGCCGTTCCCGCGCCGGGAGAAAAGAGATAGTGATTGATGAGGAGCAGGGAGGAGGGAATGACGGCGATGCCGCCAAACAGCAGCAGTGCCGTGCGACGGATCTGCTGGCGGATGGAACCGCTCATACCTGGAATTTGCTTGATAGTTGACGAATGGCGATCCGCGCCTGGGGCCGCAAGGAGGGTCTGTTCCGCGTGTGACATCAATCAGCCCTTGAACCTGTAGCCGACGCCCTTGACGGTCTCAATCAGCTCGCACTCGCCGCCGAGCTTCTCGCGAATCTTGGAGATATGGACATCCACTGTCCTGTCCACAACGTACACATTTTCCCCCCAGATTCTGTTCAGCAGGATCTCCCGCGAGAAGACCTTGCCGCGATTCGACGCCAGGAACGCCAGCAGTTCGAACTCCTTCTTCGGGAAAAACGTTTCGCGCCCCTGAACGCGGACCGTGTAGTTCTGGCGGTTGATCTCCAGTTCCCCAACGTTCAGCATCTCCGGCATCACGATCGTCTCGGTCTTCACCGTTTCGGTGCTTCGGCGGAGGACCGATTTCACCCTGGCGACGAGGACGCGCGGGGAGATCGGCTTCTGTATATAATCATCGGCGCCAAGTTCCAGACCCAGGATCTGATCCAACTCGCCGACCCGCGCGGTTAGGAAGATGATGGGCGTAACGGCGTGTTGCGGGGTTGCGCGGAGCTTCCGGCAGACCTCGAAGCCATCCAGTTCCGGCATCATCACATCCAGCAGCACCAGATCGATCGGCCCTTTCTCGGCGACTTCCAGCGCCTGCGCGCCGTTGACGGCTGTCTGTACTATGTATCCCTCTTTTTCCAGGTTGTAGCCAAGGAGCTTGAGGATATCTTCCTCATCATCGACCACCAGAATTGTCTTAGGCATGGGGTTCCGTTATTCACTGAAAGTGTGATTGCGTTCGCCGCACGGTATTGGGTGCTATACAACTGCGAACGCACATTTGCAAGTTACCATTGTGGCCCCGCTAAAATCACACCTCCGGGGCTTGCAGCCTTGTCAAGTTTTCGTAATACGTCCCTCCCGCCGGGAAACCTGATGCGCGTCGGAGCCGTGCAGAGCCGCTACAAAGTTTTGCAGGGAGAGAAAATCGTTGCCGATATCATCGATACGGCGCTATGTTTGCGGACTGAAAAGGTTTGATGATACGATGAGCGCGGAAGGCCAGCAGATGATCCCTCCGGCGCTTTTTTTGCAACCTCGGAGCTCAATTCGAGCAGGGCGGAGGTTCCATGGACCCCCAGAAGAAACCCCGTACATCCACGATGCAGGATCTTGCTCCATACATGGGTATGGGGCTTCAGCTTGCGGCGGCGATGACGCTCTTTGGCGCCCTCGGGTGGTGGCTCGATAAAACCTTTGGGACATCCCCCTGGCTTCTGGTTGTGGGGATGCTTCTGGGGGCGACCGGCGGGATGATCAACATCATCCGCATTTCCACGCGGAAGAACCCGTAATGCCTTGGCGGAGCTTCCGTCCGGCGGGATGATTTCCCGTTTCGTTGAACATTTATTCCGAACTCTCGTCGGCGCCTTCCCGGATCGGGGAAGCGCCTCCTCTGAACGATCAATTCGACCGAATGCGTTTTCAGTTCATCAAGACCGTCCTGCTGATTCTCGCGGTGCTCGCCGCAGTTCTTGCCTATCCGCTCTATGCGTGGTGTACAGCACCGGTTATGAACGCAATCGTCGCCTCCGCGATCATCGCATTCGTCAATGCTCTTCTCGGCCTGTTCGCACTCGAATACGCAATCGATAAGCCCAACAACACCTTTATGATCGCGGTGTTTGGAGGCATGGGGCTTCGCATGGGGCTTATCCTCGTCACGATCACGATCCTTCTGGTTACCGGCGCCCATCCGCTTGCGCTCTCGCTCTCGCTAATGGGATTCTATGTGGTCTATCTCGTGGCGGAGATCATTTACATTACGCGCGAGCTGACCCGCAGGAGCCGCAAGGCCAAGGAGGCCAAACAGGCCACGCAACGTACGTTCGCTCCCCGCGAGCTTTCCGCTGAACTCTGGAGTAACCGATGAACGATCCCAATGCACAGCCGCTGCTTGCGCAGGATGTCAAGCCGGCCGATACGATCACTACAGCTCAACAGCAGACCGGCGAGCAGCCGGCGACGGCCGCCGAGCATGGCGCAAAGCCGGGGGAGAAGGAAACGGGAAATGTCTTCAAGGAACTTCTCGGCGAGCTTGGCGATCATCGCCATCTCTCGTTCGGCAATCATGAGATTGTCCAGCTTCCGGTGATCCTGTTCGACGGCGGGCTTCGCGTCTATTCGAGCGTTGAAACGATGGAGGAGGGGGGAGAGTACGAGCTGAGCCATGTCACGCATCATATCGTCCGCAAGGGGACTGAGGTTCCGCCAAAGCTCGATATGTCCGTCACCAGCCTTGTCGCGTTTCAGTGGGTAGCGATGGTGCTGCTCGCCGCGATCCTGATCCCGATGGGGCGGAAGTACAAAAAGCGTGGAGCGCACGCGCCGCGCGGGTTCTTCAACGCGATGGAAGCAGTTGTCCTCTACGTCCGCGATCAGATCGTTCTCCCGAACACCGGCGATGCCGGCAAGAAGCTGCTGCCGATCTTCCTGACGATCTTCTTCTTTATCCTGACGATGAACCTTGTCGGCCTTGTGCCGGGAGGGCATTCGTCCACCGGAAGCCTTAATGTGACGGCCGGCCTTGCGATTATCGCGTTCGTGGTGATTCAGGCGGCGGCGATCAACAAGAACGGGCTTGGCTCCTGGTTGAAGCATCTTACCGGCGGCGTTCCGGTCTGGCTCTGGCCGATCATGGTGCCGGTGGAAATCCTTGGGCTCTTCACCAAGCCGTTCGCGCTCTGCGTTCGTCTGTTCGCCAATATGACGGCGGGGCACGTGATTCTCCTTTCGCTGATCGGCCTGAGCTTTGTCACGGCGGTTTTCATTCCGGTGACGCTCGGCTTCTCCCTCTTTATCAATATTCTCGAGCTTCTGGTGGCGTTTATCCAGGCGTACATCTTTACGATGCTCACGGCGGTATTTGCCGGAATCGGGATGGCCTCGCACGATGATCATGGGCACGGCGGCTCCGAACACGCCGCGGCTCACTAGGATCACTCTCTCCCGAGGGAGAACGGGGGCATTTTCGCTACGTGTTGATACCTTTTACGCTCCGGCTTCCGATGGCTTATCGGGCCATTTTGCGTAGTTTTGCAAGTCTAACTCAGATATTTCTCTCATTACACTATCTCATTTGGAGGCCTTTGAATGAATCCTAGTGCACAGGTTTTCGCTTATCTTGCCGCAGGTATCGGTGCCGCTATCACCGTGTTTGGAGCCGCTAACGGCATTGGTCGTCTTGCAGCAGCAGCGTTGGAGGCCAGCGGCCGCCAGCCTGAGGCTATCGGTGACGTGCGTACGACGATGATCATCGCCGCA